>JAESTK010000169.1 GCA_016763645.1 Flavobacteriales bacterium | reverse complement strand
TACCAGATGTATTAATTCCATTTTCATCAAAAATATGAGCTAACATAATCGGGTTTTCGTTTGTTAAACCTCCAAACACGAACGTTTCGTCATTCATATATAAATCAATATCTGGCGATTGGTTGTCTTCTACTGCATTTTGATCGTACCCTCCCAGTAAAAAATTTGTCTCATTACCCGTTGCGTCAACTTCTCCATTTTCAGCGTAGTAGCTAATTCGAGCATTATCATACGCTAAAGAAATATCTTTGGGAACTATAAATGTGAATTCGAAATCTCCGTTTTTCACAGTTGCACGACCTTTAAAAATAACCGCTGTTTGCAGGTCAAATCTAAAAATAGCGGTATCCGCGTATTCATCATTCTTTAATGCCTCAATTTCTTTAATTTTATCAAACACGGATGGATATATTATGCCATTAAAACCTTCAAGTTTTTGACCATTTTTATCTGCTACATACCCTTTAATTGTAACTCTGCCCAACCCTTTCATCGTATCTGGAACTTGAGTTGTAACAACATTGTACTTAGGAACAGCTAAGGTTATCGCGGGGTCTCCTAGCAAATTGAATTTACGACTGTTTTCATCAGAAGCTGTATTTATTTTAGTTGCCTCAACGAGGTCACCAAGTGTTGTTAATCCAGAATCGAGTTGCGAGAATCCAAATTCATAAAAATTATCCATAAGTGAGTAATTCCCTCCTGAATACACCAATCTAGTTGTTGTTAAGAGAGCTATCGCGCCTCCTTTTGGGTTTAATAATACATACTCTCCAGCAGATGTACGCTGCGGATCATCGTATCTACTAAATTCACAAGTTGCAGTAAGAAATAAAGGCATGGTATATTCATTAGACCACGCATTGATTTGTGGAACCTCAAGTATTCTTTCGTGCGCCCAACCCAACTCACCTCCATGCCCCATATAGCTAACTATTAAAGCTCCTTGGTCCATTCTTTTGTTGAACGCAGCGTTGGCTTCTGGATAGCGTTCACCCCCTGCACCAGAGACCTGAGGGTAAGCGTCTAAGTATATTTTATCGATGTTTACGTTTTTATTTACCTGTGCGGCTCGCACAGAAAGTCGATCAACTTTGTCCATGTGTTCATATCCATCTTCATCATCGCCAATAAAAAGCAACCAATTACGCCATGGTCGAAGGGTTTCTTTAGAATAATATCTCTTTATTTTATTTATTTGATCTGTCGCTTGTTGAGTTGTTCTTACCGGCAATCTCCCAATTCCTAAATCAATATATTGATTGGAGCTTTCGCCTTCCGAATCGTCTAATAGCCCATAAAAATCATCCGAACAATATGATTTAGCTGGATGAAGCGAGTTTTTAGATTGATATACGGGAACATAATTTGAATTACCCGAAATTCTATTTTTATAATCATAAGAACCATCACCGAATAAAAGTAGGTATCGAGGTAGTTGCTCTGCAGTAGTGGCTTCATCGTAAAACATCTTAACAAATCCTCTAATTGCATTAATATCTTGAGCTCCAGAACTAAATTCGTTATACACTTCGTTTGTACTAACAACTACGGTAGATAGTCCTTCTTGGTCTCTATGAAACTGAGCTAATTCTTCAGCCTGAGTTCTAAATTTAGGATGCGTTACAATTATATAGCTTGGGTGTTCTTTTTTTAATGAGTGTAAATTTTGAATTGGTACACTACCCACAATTGAAGGGTCAATAAAATAAGAACCATCAAAAGCAACATATTCCTTCAAACTAGATGCATCTACATTAAACGACATCACATTTCCAGATAAAGTCGAAGCTTGTCTTTTAGGGTTCATCGGGTCGGTAATATCCCATACAATGTGGTTGCTTCCAGCACCGTTCAGTTGAAATCTTGCAACATTACTTGAGCCAACACTGTTTAAATCTCGAAAATGCATTTGGTTGCCGTTCATTTTTAGCAATCTACGCGCATTAATTTCAATATAATTAAGCCAAGCACGTGCCTTGGAACCACCTTTATTGAAGGTTACCTCAATATTAATACTAGAGCTAGGAGATGTTAAATCAATATCAAAATTGGTTTTATCACCGAATAAATTTCCATATCCAGGTGTAACTGATTCATCCGTTTTAGAAACTGAAACATTAATTGCGTTAATTAAAAATGTGCTAGAAATATTTGGTGAGTGTGATGCAAAATCAAGCTTAATGGTTGCATTTTCGCTAGCATCAATATTTGTTATGTTAAACGAAAAATCTCGTGTATTAATAATGCCGAATTGTTCGCCAAACCAATCTTGCCCTGTTTTTATGAGGTTTACTGCATCTTTTTCGTGAATAATTCTTTCATTAAATGACGTTACCGTTTCAGTATAACTACCTAATGATGATTGTGTTATTATTCTTTTTCCAGAACCTAAGCTTGCCGTGACAAAATAAAATGTTGTATCACAATATAAGTTCTTTTTATGACTAAAATCGACCCCATTTGTTGTCCAAATCTCCTGCGATTGACCATAGAACAAAATATAATCTGAGGTATTAAATACCCCATCATTTTCCCCTTCAACCAATATGCTGTTTTCTTGTAAATCATCGTACCTAAACGTGGCATTTTGCATAGGCAACATTCCTCCTCCATTACCATAAATCCTTATGTTTCGGGGATCTATATCATCAGGATTTATGCCCATCGTTTTTAATTTATTGTAAGTAAGTTTATAAATACCATCTTCAACAACAGCAAGCTTAACCCATTCGCCAGTAGCCAACACCGAATTATCAACATAAGCTTGAATGGTTGGCAAAACACCATTTCCTCTTGCATTCGATTCTATCCAATCTAAATCGAAAGCAATCATTTTTTCTATTTTCCCTGAAGTTTCATTTTTCCTTAAAGGGATAAAAGAACAAACTGCGTAAGCGATTTTTTTATGGTAAACAACTGTTACCGCTGGGACAACTAGATCAGGCAAGGTTTCCGCACTTAATAGATCAACCTCTACGCTCCTCAATTCTTCATAAATAGGGTTAACTATCTCGACTACAACTTCATTAGAATTACTATTCGATTTCTTTTTTATCTCGAATCGAGGAAGTGTACTTTCAGAAAAATTATGGTTTGCGTCTTTAAATGTCAAGTAAACAATCTTATTTTTTTCTCCAACACTAAAAGTATGGACTCCTTCCCAACTAATTATGTACTCCCTACCTATTATGTCTCCTTCTTGCCCATCTGGCTGATTTTCAGCGCTCAAGTTGCTAATATGATTTTCTGGCTTTCGTTGTTGACCAAACGAAACAGAAATGAAAAATAATAGTAGAATACTTAACTTAAATTTCATATAACTTTATTACGAAGTAAACATGTTTAGAGTAAAATTACTAATTTTGTTTGTAATTTGTTTCATAAAAACATCGCAATAACGAATCTATTTGTTTATTATTGTACTTGATTTTTTGAAACACAATACAAAAAGATGCGTATAAGAGTCTTTTTTCAAATTGAAACAAATGTTTAAAAAAGCAATATTAGGTTTATTAACTACAGTTGTTTGCTTTACGTTTTGTGTAAACTCTGCACAAGCGCAGGATCCTGAATTTACGCAGTTTTATGCAAACCCCCTTTATCTTAACCCTGCTTTTGCTGGCACAGCAAGGTGTCCTCGGGTAACCTTAAATTTTAGAGACCAATGGCCTGGTATTGCTGGCACTTTTGTAACTTATAGTGCTGGGTATGACCAACACGTTGATGCGTTACAGGGAGGAATCGGGATTTTAATAATGAACGACAGGCAAGGGCAAGGTACTATTAACACTACCTCTGCGAGTTTAATGTACTCATATCAATTAGATATCACAAGAACTTTTTCTGTTAAAGTTGGTTTTCAAGGTACTTTCTTTCAAAAATCTTTGGATTGGACTAAGCTAACTTTTGGGGACATGATTGATGAACGTTATGGCTTTGTTTATGATACAGATGAGGTTGAGCCAGACAAGACAACGACAAACAGTGTTGATTTTTCAGCTGGTGCAATTGGGTACAGTAAAAAATATTATTTTGGTGTTGCCGTACATCATCTTACCCAACCCAACGAAAGTTTAATTGATGGGACTTCCAAATTACCCCGAAAATATACGGCTCATGCTGGTGCTGTTATCCCTTTTAAACCAAGAAAACCAGAAGAAGGGACTATTTCACCAAATATAATTTTTCAATATCAGCAAAATTTTGTTCAACTTAACTTAGGTCTTTACGTAACCAAGGGGCCAATTGTTGGTGGACTATGGTACAGAAACAGCGATTCATTTATCATATTATTAGGTATCCACACCGATATGATTCGAATTGGTTACAGCTACGATATAACTGCCAACAGACTAACCAACAGTTTTAAAACTGGAACTGCTGGATCTCACGAAGTTTCAATGGCTGTACAATTCGATTGCCGACCAAAAAGAAGAAAGTTCAGAACAATAAGTTGTCCTTCTTTTTAGTTATTATAAAACCTTTTACAAAACTCTCCGTAACAAGGGAACTCAATAAATCAAAAAACCATGAGAAGTAACGTCTTTAAAATACTTACCCTGGCATCCTTAATAACATTTGTGTCATCCTGCGGATTTGAAAAATCTAGCTCTACTGGATGGGATTTTAACAATGAGATGAATGGCGGTTTTCAAAAAATGCCATTCGTAGATCAAGAAACTGGTCCCAATCTTGTTTTAATTGAAGGTGGAACATATACTATGGGGCGTGTGCTCGATGATGTAATGTACGACTGGAATACAATTCCAAGAAGAGTTACTGTTTCTTCCTTTTATATGGATGAAACTGAAATTTCAAACTTTAACTGGTTAGAATATTTATACTGGACAAGTAGAGTATATTCTGCCGATTATCCTGAAGTGTACCAAAAAGCGTTACCTGACACTCTTGTTTGGAGATCAAAATTAGGGTACAACGAGCCTTACGTTGATTATTACTTAAGACACCCTGCGTACAGAGATTATCCAGTTGTTGGTGTTAACTGGTTGCAGTGTAATGACTTTTGTAATTGGAGAACAGATCGTGTAAACGAATATATTTTAATTCGCGAAGGCATTTTAGATTTTAATGTTAACCAAATTAATGAGGATAACTTTAATACTGAGGCGTACTTTAAAGGGCAATACGAAAGTGGTAAAGCTATTGACGGAATACCCGATTTAAATCCAAATAAAGAGTTTAGAAATGTAAAGATGGAAGATGGAATATTACTTCCTAAGTACAGACTACCAACCGAAGCAGAATGGGAATACGCTGCATATGCTTTAATCGGAAACACAATTGGTGAGCGTATCAGAGAAGAAAAAATGTGGCCTTGGAGTGGACATGCTGTTCGTAACCCAGAAGAACGGAGCATTGGTATGATGATGGCAAATTACAAAAGAGGCCGTGGGGACAACATGGGCATCGCTGGTCGTTTAAATGACAATGCTGATATTACAGCTCCTGTTTATTCTTACTGGCCAAATGATTTTGGATTGTACAACATGGCTGGAAATGTATCAGAGTGGGTAATGGACGTGTATAGGCCGCTATCTAATGAAGACAGAGATGACTTTAGAGCATTTAGAGGTAATGTATATAAAACATTAGAGACTGATGATGAAGGTTACATAGCTGAAAAAGATAGCTTAGGCCATTTAATTTATCGTGACGTTACCGAAAAAGATAATATCGATAGAAGAAATTACAGAAGGTCTGATAATATCAATTTTTTAGATGGAGACTACGAATCTTCTACCCAACAAGCATATTGGTCTGAAGAACCAGATGCAGAAGGTGAAGACGCAAAACTTGAAAGTCAATGGGTGTATGACTACAGTATCTATTCAATGATAAATGACAAGGCTAGAGTTTATAAAGGTGCGTCTTGGAAAGATAGAGCATACTATATGAATCCCGGAACAAGAAGATTTTTAGACGAGAAACAAAGAACTGATTATATAGGTTTCCGTTGTGCTATGGATAGAGTCGGTAGCCCTGTCGGTTTTGGAAATTATTAACTCAAATTAAACTTTATATTTAACCGCGCCTTTTGGGCGTGGTTTTTTTTTGAACAAAAATGGATATTAACGAAATATATCAACTTTTTAAGAAACACCCTTTAATCTCAACTGATACGAGAAGCATCAAAAAGAATTCCTTATTTTTTGCCTTAAAAGGTGAGAATTTTAATGGCAACAAGTTCGCAGAAGAAGCTATTAAGTTAGGTGCGGCCTACTCGATAATTGACGAAAAAGAGTTTTCACAATCAGACAAGCTAATCCTTGTTGATGATGTGCTTGCCGCCTTGCAGCAGTTAGCTACCCACCATAGAAAACAACTCGATATTCCAATAATAGGAATCACAGGTACAAATGGGAAAACAACAACAAAGGAATTAACCCAATCGGTACTATCTCAACAACACGTTTGCTACGCCACAAAAGGGAATTTAAACAATCATATTGGTGTTCCACTTTCTGTACTTGAAATT
The DNA here is from genome assembly GCA_016763645.1 of Flavobacteriales bacterium. Lineage (GTDB taxonomy): Bacteria > Bacteroidota > Bacteroidia > Flavobacteriales_G > NORP312 > NORP312. The sequence continues at coordinate 10,453 of JAESTK010000169.1, read as the reverse complement.
AACAACACCCACGAAATCGCGATTATAGAAATGGGGGCAAATCATATCGGTGAAATTGCTGATTTGTGCGAAATATCGCAACCAACCATAGGATTAATTACAAACATCGGCAAAGCTCACTTAGAGGGATTCGGGAGTTTTGAAGGTGTAAAAAAAGCAAAATCGGAACTTTATAATTACTTGGGGACACACGACTCTCCTATTTTTATAAATAGCGACAATCAAATTTTAACGGAACTTGGAGATGGGTTATTTCAGGTTACCTATGGGGAAAATGAAAAAAACCAAATTATCGGGCAACTTCAAACTAAAAAAGAGCACCTTGTTCTTTCGTGGAAAAAACATAATTATCTTGGATTCACCCCGCCTATTTCAACCAATCTCGTAGGCAATTATAATTTTGAAAACGTATTGGCAGCTATATGTATAGGCAACCATTTCGAATTAACTCCTGAACAAATAACTAGGGGTATAGAATCGTATCGGCCAAGTAATAATCGCTCTCAATTAGTTAAAAAGAAGACGAACGAAATAATTTTAGACGCATACAATGCCAACCCTGTGAGCTTAAAAGCTGCAATAGAGAACATTATTAACTCCTGTAGATCTCAAAAATTATTGATAGTTGGCGATATGAAAGAGCTTGGCAAATATAGCTCCGAAGAACATCAAGCTATTGTTAATTTAATTCTTGAGAACTCGCTTAACGCCTATTTAATTGGTCCGGAATTTGGCAAAACAAATCATGATAAGCTAACTATATTTAGCACAACGGAAGATGTCGAAAAACACCTTGAGAATAACCCTATCGAAAACACGTTAATATTAATTAAAGGTTCTCGTAGTATCGGATTAGAAAAATTAGTTGAAATTATTTAGTCTTTCAGAACTGCCCGAGAAATAACTATTTTTTGAATCTCCGAAGTACCTTCGTAAATTTGCGTAATTTTTGCATCGCGCATCAAACGCTCAACATGGTATTCTTTTACAAAACCGTAACCACCATGTATTTGAACTGCCTCAACTGAAGATTCCATTGCTACTTTAGAAGCGTATAATTTTGCCATAGCGCCTTCTTTGTCAAACGGCTTTCCCTCATCTTTCAACCAAGCGGCCTTAAAACAAAGATTACGAGCACATTCAATTTCTGTAGCCATATCAGCTAATTTAAATGCAATCGCTTGATGCTGAGCTATTGGTTTCCCGAAAGTCTCTCTTTCTTTAGCGTAAGCCGTAGCTAGTTCTAACGAACCAGAAGCAATACCTAATGCTTGAGAAGCAATACCTATTCTTCCACCTGTCAAGGTTTTCATCGCGAATTTAAATCCAAACCCCTCCTCTCCTATTCTATTTTCCTTTGGCACTTTTACATCATTGAACAGTAAAGTATGCGTATCAGACCCTCTAATTCCTAATTTATTTTCTTTTGCGCCAACTATAAAACCATCCATACCTCTTTCTACAATAAGACAATTGATTCCTCTATGTCCTTTCTCCCTATCTGTTTGAGCCATTACCAAATATACGGAAGCAGAGCTGCCATTTGTAATCCAGTTTTTGGTTCCGTTCAATAAATAATGGTCGCCTTTATCTTCGGCTGTAGTTCTTTGAGAAGTTGCATCAGAACCCGCTTCAGGCTCTGATAGGCAAAACGCTCCTATAATTTCACCCGTTGCTAAGCGTGTTAAATATTTTTGTTTTTGCTCTTCAGTACCAAACTTTTCAATTCCCCAGCAAACAAGTGAATTATTAACCGACATAACAACTGAACAAGAAGCATCTACTTTAGAAATTTCTTCCATTGCCAACACATATGAAATGGCATCCATTCCTCCGCCATTATACTTTGGGTCTACCATCATGCCCAAAAAACCTAATTCCCCTAATTGCTTGATTTCGTCAACGGGAAATGTTTGATTTTCGTCACGCTCTATAACTCCAGGTTTTAAAACATTTTGCGCAAAATCTCTAGCAGCGTCTCTAACGGCAATCTGTTCTTCTGTTAATTCAAAATCCATAGTCGAAATATTTTATTTTGTGAGGATGGCAAATTTAATGTTTTAACTTAATTAATTACTATTCTTGTATCATGAGCTTGGTCGAAAAGTCATACAACGTTATTGGTTTAATGTCTGGTACATCATTAGACGGATTAGATATTGCATTTTGCACATTTGTAAAAACCGAAAAGGATTGGAATTTCGAACTAAAAATGGCATCGACCATTCAATATAAACCCGACCTAGTTAATAAACTAAAAAATTCTATTCATTTATCGGGACTGGAACTTTCTTTGTTAGATATAGAATTAGGATGTTTTATCGGGAATTCTTGCGATGATTTTATTTCCAAAAACGAACTTTCTATTGATTTTATATCATCTCATGGTCACACTATTTTTCATCAACCCAACAATGGGTTGACTCTTCAAATCGGTAGTGGTTCAAGTATTTGTTCACGAACCAATACCCCAGTCGTTTGCGACTTTAGGACAATGGATGTTGCCTATGGTGGACAAGGAGCTCCGTTAGTTCCTGTTGGCGACAAATTACTTTTTAGCCAGTACGATTCTTGCGTAAATCTAGGTGGTTTTGCTAATATCTCTTTCGAAAAAAACGAGCAAAGTATTGCCTATGATGTCTGCCCAGTAAACATTGTGTTAAACTGGTTAGCAGAAAAACTAAATTTAGATTACGATAAAGATGGTGAAATTGCAAAATCTGGAAAAATCATCCCTGAATTACTCGAACAGCTTAATTCGCTTCCTTATTATTTTTCAACTCCACCAAAATCTTTAGGGAAAGAATGGTCTGATGAAACAATTATTCCTTTGCTTGACCCTACATTACATTCGGTTCCAGATTTATTAAAAACCTATACCGAACATACTGCTATTCAAATCGCAGCAGCGTTAAATAATGAACAATTAGATACGGCTTTGTTTACAGGTGGAGGAACATTTAATCAATTCCTTATCGAAAGAATAAGAGAACTTTCAAACACCAAAATTGTGATTCCAAATTCAGACATCATAAACTTTAAAGAAGCTATAATCTTTGCGTTTCTTGGAGTGTTAAGATGGGAAAAACAAATTAACTGCCTTAGCTCAGTAACTGGCGCAAAAAAAGATAACATCGGTGGGGCTGTTTATCTGCCATAATATCACTCTCAGCTAAATTTACCTTGCCCGTTGGTCTAGTTTTTTATATTTGCACACTTGCAAAAAAAAGTGAATGAAAGACCTACTCGAAAAGTTTGAAAATAAGCGTCCAGAGATTGTTTTCGAATGGAAAGATGCTGAAACAGAAGCTGAAGGGTGGGTCGTTATTAACTCGCTTAGAGGTGGTGCCGCTGGCGGTGGCACAAGAATGAGAGTTGGTCTCGACAAAAGGGAGGTTGAATCTCTTGCAAAAACTATGGAGGTTAAATTTACTGTTGCTGGCCCTCCAATTGGGGGAGCAAAATCAGGAATTAACTTCGACCCACGTGACCCAAGAAAAGAAGGTGTACTCAGACGATGGTACGCGGCCGTAACTCCTCTTTTAAAACACTACTACGGAACAGGTGGCGACCTAAATGTTGACGAAATTCACGAAGTAATTCCAATAACTGAAGATTGTGGCGTATGGCATCCACAAGAAGGCGTTTTTAATGGCCATTTTCAACCTAGAGAAGCACAAAAAATTAACCGAATCGGGCAACTAAGACAAGGGGTATTAAAAGCAATCGAAAGCGAACAATATTCTCCTGAAATTAGTCGAAAATACGTTATTGCTGATATGATTACGGGCTATGGCGTTGCGGAATCGGTAAAACATTATTATGATGTTTATGGGGGTAACCTCGAAGGAAAAAGAGTAATAGTACAGGGTTGGGGAAATGTTGGCTCAGCAGGAGCATATTATTTGGCTCAATCAGGAGCAAAAATAGTTGGCATAATAGACCGTGTTGGCGGACTAATAAATGAAAATGGATTTTCTTTTGAAGAAATTAAACAACTGTTTTTAGATAAAGATGGTAATGCTCTATCTGCTTCAAATATGTTATCGTTTGATGAAGTAAATTCTCGGGTTTGGGATTTACAAGCCGAAGTCTTTATTCCCTGCGCTGCATCTAGGCTCATAACCAAAGACCAAATTGACAGAATGATTGCAAGCGGAATAGAAGTTATTGCCGCTGGAGCAAACGTTCCTTTTGCCGACCCTGAAATATTTTTCGGACCAATTGGAGAATATACCGACAACCACATTAGCATTATCCCAGACTTTATTTCAAACTGCGGAATGGCACGCGTTTTTGCCTACCTGATGAGTAACGACTTAGGAGAATTTTCAGATATAGCGATTTTTGAAGACACCTCAAAAACAATTAAAGATTCGCTAATTGCTGCTCACGCTAAAAATTCGTCAAAAACACATATTGCAAAAACTGCCTTCGAAATAGCCTTAAAGCAACTAGTATAGGATGTCGAAATTTTTAGATCAAATATATTTTGGAAACTCTGGATTAGATTACTGCTGGTTAATAGGTGCCATCCTTGTCGGACTTGTTTTTCAAAAATATTTATCAAAGCTACTAAGCAACCTTATTTTTAAAATAGTAAGCAAACAAACTTCCGACATTTCGAACGAAGAATTGTACGCTCTTTTACATAAACCACTGTCGAGGTTTATTATGCTGATCATCATTTACATCGCATCTTCTCATATCGATTTCCCAACGGAATGGAACCTAGCTTCTGAAGATGAATTTGGCGTGCGCATGATTTTAGCAAAATCTTATCAATTTGCTTTAATTATCACCATTGCATGGATTGCATTAAGAGTTCTAGAATTTTTTATGCTTCTTTTAACAAGAAAAGCAGATAAAACTGATGGAAAACAAGACGACCAAATCATTGCCTTTGTAAGAGAAATTCTCAGAATTGTTCTTATCATCATTACGGCCTTTATTATTCTCGGGAATGTTTTTGAAATTGAAATGGGACCACTTCTCGCTGGATTAGGCGTTGGTGGATTAGCTCTAGCGTTAGCCGCCAAAGAAAGCCTAGAAAATTTATTGAGTTCGTTTACTATTTTCTTCGATAAGCCTTTTGTAATGGGCGATTTTGTGAAAGTAGGTGATGTTTATGGTACAGTAGAAAAAGTAGGTTTTAGAAGCACTCGACTTAGAACACCAGAAAAAAGCTATGTTACTATTCCAAATAAAAAAATGATTGATGCCGAATTAGACAATCTATCGCTGCGAACCTTCAGACGGGTTCGGCAAACAATTGGATTACTCTATGGCACACCTTCAGAATCTATTCAAGCAATTGTTAGTGATATTCAAAAACTAATTGACGACCACAAAAATACTAACCAAGATGGCTTAGTACGATTTACCGAATTTGGCGCAAGTTCATTAGATATTATGGTAAACTATTATGTTGACACTATGGATTGGAGTGTTTACCTCGATGTAAAACAAGAAATTAACTATAAAATAATGGAAATTGTTGAGAAACACAAAAGCGATTTTGCTTTTCCAACTCAGACAATTCACCTAGAAAAATCAGACTCTTAGCCCTATGTTTACTTTAATGATAATTGTATTTGTAGTTGGATATATGGCTATTGCCCTTGAACATCCAATTAAAATTGATAAAGCTGCTTCAGCACTTTTAACCGGTGTTTTATGTTGGACTGTTTTAGTTTTTGGCGCTGGAGAAATTCTTAACATCGATATGGGGTTTTCTATTCCTCAATTGATGGAACATGCTCAAGGATTAATAGCCAGTGCTGATACGCATTGGCATACCTTAGGTCATTTTATAGACGGTGAATATGAGTACCGTGGCCATGAAGATACTCCATACGTTATTGGACATTTCATCAACCACGAGCTATTGCACCACTTGAGCGAAATTGCAAGTATTTTGTTCTTCTTGCTTGGAGCTATGACTATCGTAGAGTTGATTGATGCACACGAAGGTTTTGCAGTTGTAACAGATAAAATTACCACTACAAGTAGAGTAAAATTATTATGGATTATCTGTTTAATTACTTTCTTCTTCTCCGCTGCATTAGACAATTTAACTACCGCAATTGTAATGGCTGCATTACTCAAAAAGCTGCTTAAAGGCAGAGAAGACATTATGCTTTTTGGGGGTATGGTCGTAATTGCTGCCAACGCTGGCGGGGCATGGTCACCTATTGGTGATGTAACAACTATTATGCTGTGGATTAAAGGTCAGGTAACTGCCTGGGCAGTTATTAGCACTCTAATCATCCCAAGTGTTGTGTGTATGTTAGTTCCGCTTATATACTTAACATTTACCCTAAAAGGAAACGTGGTAAGTAAACTAGGCATGGTTGAGTCCGAACACCTTACCAATCCCACCACACCGCAAGAAAGAAATACTGTATTTTTCGCTGGTCTAGCTTGTCTTCTTTTCGTTCCTGTTTTTAAAACAATAACGCACTTAGAACCATTTATGGGAATTCTTTTTGGATTGGGCGCTCTTTGGATGCTAACCGAAATTATGCACAGGTCTAAAAATCATGAAGAAAAATCTGAGAAATCTGTTTTGGGTGCATTAAAGAAAGTAGATACCGCAAGCGTTTTCTTCTTTATGGGAATATTAATGGCTGTTGCAGCACTTCAAACTGCAGGACACTTGGTTCAAATGGCTACTTTTTTACAGACAAGTATCGGAGATATATATGTAATCAATATAGCAATTGGTTTATTGTCATCCATCGTTGATAACGTTCCACTTGTTGCTGGAGCAATTGGCATGTACCCTATTGCCGATGTTGGAGATTTTGCTCAAGATGGTGCTTTCTGGAAATTCTTAGCCTATTGTGCCGGAACAGGAGGTAGCTGTTTAATTATTGGTTCTGCTGCCGGTGTTGCAATTATGGGCATTTTAAAAATAGATTTTATCTGGTATTTGAAAAATATATCAATGCTCGCTTTTGCAGGATATATTTCAGGTGCAGCTACATACTATGTAATGTTCGCGTTGTAAGATTTCACAATAAAACTAACATTCTTCTGTTTACAATTAGGGTAAACCATTTTGCCTACATGCTGCAATACGTAGTAGCTTAGCCAAAATTGAAATTAACCTTATTGTATGCTGTTACAAATGAATATCGCGAGCGATTCGCTTGCTTCCACTTTAACTGAAGGAGCCGAAATTTCGCACGAAGAAACCATTTCGGTTTTAGAACTAATCGCCAATGGAGGTGCTTTTATTATGATTCCTTTGGGAATACTTTCAATTCTAGCTGTTTATATTTTTATCGAACGCTTTTTAGCCATTCGAAAAGCATCGAAAGAAGACCCTAATTTCATGAATCAAATTCGTGATAACATTCACGATGGTAAAATTGACGCTGCTCAAAATCTTTGTGCTAGCACAGATGGTCCTTTTGCCAGAATGATTAATAAAGGGATAAAAAGAATCGGTAAACCTTTAGCCGATATTAGTGCCGCTATAGAAAACGATGGTCGCTTAGAGGTTTATAAACTAGAAAAGAACTTAGCTTCTCTCGCTACCATTTCTGGTGCTGCACCAATGATAGGATTTCTAGGAACTGTTATCGGAATGATCAACACCTTTCACGGAATGTACACAGGAGGAAATGGAGTTCAAATAGACCAACTAGCTGGCGGAATTATGCAGGCGATGGTAACAACCGCTGCAGGTCTGGTAGTTGGGATTGTAGCTTATGTTGGGTATAACATACTGGTCGCAAGAGTAGAGTCGGTTGTAAATAAAATGGAAGCTCGATCTATCGAATTTATGGACGTACTGCAAGAACCTTCGTAATTATGGCAATTAAGAGCAGAAATAAAGTAGAAGCGAGTTTTAACATGTCATCTATGACGGACATTGTGTTTTTATTACTTGTATTTTTTATTATCGCCTCCACATTGATTACACCAAATGCTTTGAATATAATTTTGCCTAAAGCATCTGATACACCTCAACAAAACCTTCCTACAACCGTTGAAATACAAGCTGATGGAGTTTACGCTTTGGATGGAAATGTGATTACAATAGAACAATTAGAATCTTCTTTAAGATCAGCATTAAGCAATAAAGAGAAGCCTGGCATCGTTTTAAAAGCAGACAAAGATGTTATATTAGATTATATAGTTCCCGTTATGGAAATCGCAAACAGGAATAAATATAGTCTCGTTTTGGCAACAGATTCAAAAAAATAATGAATGGCTTACACCAATGAACAAAAAACTGGAGTAGTAGGAACAATTGCATTTCATGCTGTTCTTCTTATCCTGTTTTTAATTTTTGGCCTTTCCCATGTTGTACCCGAACCTTTAACAGGAATCCCCATAAGTTTCGGCAATAGTGCCGATGGTGGTGGAGATACTCCTCCTCAAGAAAGTACAGCACCTACCGACACTGAAATTGATGAACAAGTAGAAGAAGTGTCTGAAACAAAACCGGTAGAAGCCTCTACTCCAACCGAAAAAGTATTAACCCAACAAGATATCGAAGCCATTCGCGTTGCCACCGCCAAAGAAAAAGCGGAGAAAGAAAGAAAAGAACAAGAAGCTGAAATTGCCCGAAAAGAAGCTGAAGCTAAGGCCCAAGCTGATAAACTAGCAAGTGCGTTTAGTAAACCGCAAGGTCAAGGCAACACACAGGGAGCGACAGACCAAGGCAACCCAGATGGGAACGTGGGTGCAAGTTCGGGAACTCCTGGTAATGGTGGTGGAGGTGTTAGACATAGCTTTACAAATCGCAGCTTACTTTCTACCCCAAAAATAGATGACGATTCGCAAGACGAAGGCAAGGTTGTGGTGGATATAGTAGTCGATAGAAATGGCAATGTTACCAAAGCAACTCCTGGCGCTAAAGGGTCTGACACTAACAGCTCTCACCTTTTTAATAAGGCAAAAAAAGCTGCGTTAAAAACAAAATTTAGCCCCAACCCTAATGCTCCTGCAGAACAATACGGAAAATTAACTTTCCGGTTTGTATTAGAATAACCCAATGAATTATCAGGAAACACTCGACTATCTTTTTAGTCAACTTCCGATGTACCAGCGAATTGGAAAATCAGCTTACAAAGCTGATTTAAACAACACAATCAAACTTTGCTCGCTTTTGGGTAACCCCGAAAAAGGGTTCAAATCCGTACATATTGCAGGAACTAATGGAAAAGGTTCTACCTCGCACTTGCTCGCTTCTGTTTTACAGGAAGCAGGGTATAAAGTTGGACTTTATACTTCTCCTCATCTCATAGATTTCCGGGAAAGGATAAAAATTAATGGGAAAATGATTCCTGAAAATAATATTGTCACTTTCATCGAGCAGTATAAAAATGATTTTGAAAGCATCGCGCTCTCCTTTTTCGAAATGACTGTAGGAATGGCATTTGACTTCTTTTCAAAAGAGAAGGTTGATATTGCCATCATCGAGACTGGGCTTGGCGGCAGGTTGGATTCCACGAATGTCATCACTCCAGAATTATCAGTAATTACAAACATTAGTCACGATCACACGCAATTTTTAGGAAATACATTAGAAAAAATTGCAACTGAAAAAGCAGGAATAATTAAGCGCGATATTCCTGTAATTATTGGTGAAACTCAACAAGACACTGAATCTATTTTTATTAAAAAAGCGCAGGAATTAAGTTCGCCCATTCTTTTCGCAGATCAACTGGAAATCTCAAAAATAGTCTCTTCACAAAACATTTCTTACAAAAGGAAAAATACTCAAACAGCAATTATAACCATTAGTGAACTGATAAAAAAAGGATGGAAAATTACCAATAAAAACATCGAAAATGGTATTACAAATACTAACCAGAACACAGGACTACAAGGACGTTGGCAAACACTACATACTTCGCCATTAGCAATTTGCGATACTGGACACAACGCCTCGGGAATAAGTTTAGTGGTGTTAGAAATTCAAAAATTGGAGTACGATAACCTCCATTTTATTCTTGGTACTGTCGATGATAAAAATATTAATGACATACTAAATATTCTTCCTAAAAAAGCCCAATATTACTTTTGTAAAGCGAACATTCCAAGGGCTTTAAATGCAGAAAAACTAAAAGAAACCGCTTCCCAACATAATTTACGCGGACACTCCTTCCAATCAGTTTTTGAAGCTGTAATTTCTGCAAAATCAAGTGCAAAATCAAGCGACTTAATATTTATTGGTGGTAGCACTTTCGTAGTTGCCGAAGCACTTCAAAATAAAAGTAAATTGTTTGGCGATACTATCAAATAATATATATTTGCACTCCCGTTTTAGGGCGATTAGCTCAGTTGGTTCAGAGCACCTCGTTTACACCGAGGGGGTCGGGAGTTCGAATCTCTCATCGCCCACAGAAAAGCCTCAATAATGAGGCTTTTTTTATTGGGCTATTAACTCAGTTGGTTTAGAGTGTTACCTTGACAGGGTAGAAGTCACTGGTTC
>JAESTK010000168.1 GCA_016763645.1 Flavobacteriales bacterium | reverse complement strand
TTAAAGGACCATGAACAGTAAATTGATACGTTGCCGGCCTACCATCGAACTGGACCCATTGTTGCCTACCAAGAAGTGTCGCACATACTGCGTTATTGCTCCCAGCAACACCCGGGTTTGTCGATAACCTATTAAACGTGTTAAGCGACCATTGGGCATCTTGCTGCGCATATGCACCAAGACCAATTAGCAAAATTGAAATTCCAAGTAATACTTTTTTCATGTCAAAATATATTTTTTGGCTATAAATAAGTTCGCTAAAATACGCATAATATAGCTGAATAAAAAAAATACATCATCAAATAGAAGTCTAGCCATTGTAAACCTATCTATTTTTAGACGAATTGAAGGTTAGAACGGATTAATCTCCCTTTTGTTACAAACTATATTAGCTTCTGGTAGGTCTTCCACCAGCAATCTGGCATTTCATCAGCCAATGCCTGTTCGTAATGAGAATACGAACACGGCACTAAATGATGTCTTTCAAATTGAATTCTCTTGTTTGGTGGGTAGGGAATATCCATCCACCAACGATCACTCTTCTTGCTTTTATAGAACAGTAACTCGTATTTATTATCTTCGAGCATTACTCGATATTTTAAATAATCAGTACTGTTTCGTATTGGGAAATCATACTTTCGTTGATAGAAGCCCTCGATTACGCACCATATCATTTGCGCTAGAAGGTGAGCTGTTTGCCCACGATTATCATACTGGGGGTTGTAATTATAAAACCCTATAGAAGATAATTTATCTGACATACCTGCGTACCGAGCCATTTGACACGCTTCTTGCGCGTTAAACCCATTAGGCGAAGCCTGCTTACAACCTGGCGAATCTGCCATACGTATTGAGGAAACATCAAAACTCACCATATCTGCATTGCGAATTATGGGCTCTGCTTCTTGTACATTTCCAGAAATCTGTCCTAAACGGGATGCATCGAAAAACAATTTGGACATCAATTCTATTGCCTCCTGATTTACGAAATAAGTTTGGTATCCCAAGTTACTATAGTTGAATAAAAAATTTGGCTGGTGCAGTATTATTTTGCTCAAATAAGCAGAATCGTTCAAATCAGATTCTGAACTTCCTAAATCAAATTGATTATCAATCGAAACCAAATTAACGGTTTGTTCCATTTTTTGATAGGCCGCGTAATTTGCAAATGTCAAATCTTGACTTCCCCCAATAATGATCGGTAAAATTTTCTTTTTAACAAGTGCTTCGACCGTATTAGTTAGTGCATAATAGGTGTCTTCGATTGTGTCGCCCGCTTGAATATTCCCTAAATCTGCGACCTTTGGCGCAAACCCTGCAACATTCAACTTGTAGAGAAACCTACGAACTTCGTCTGCACCTTTTGCACAACCTTCGTTATCGACAGCGCCACGCTCCTCTTTCACCCCAATTATTGCAATATCAATTTCTTCTAAATCTGGGAAACCCGATTTTTCTGTATGAATGTCAAATGCTTTTTGAAAGGAATGTTTTTCTCCTTCAACATCAATTTCTACTGGTTTAAAGAAAATGGAAATATCCATCGGTTACTTTTTCTTTTTTGCTTTTGGCTTCGCTTTCGCCTTAGCTTTTTTCTTTGGAGCTCTATCTTCAATTATTTTCTCAACATCTGCGAGGGTCATATCTTCAACATTTGTTCCTTTGGGTAGCTCAATCTTGATTTTCCCTTTTATAATGTTGAACCTCCCCCAACGTGCCTTTTGAAGCGAAATTCCTTTATCATCCCAACGGTGAATGTACTTATCAATCTCCTTTCGCTTTTTGATTTCAATTAACTCAATAATTTCATTTTGAGACAAATTATCGAAATCGTATTTTTTACTGACGTTGATAAACATCGAATTCCATTTAATAAATGGTCCGAAACGCCCTGTTCCTTTTTGAACCGGTAAGCCTTCGTACTCAGCAACCGGAGCATCAGCTTGTAGCTTTTCTTTTATCAATTCAATTGCTCGTTCGATGTCCACAGAAGAAATATCTTCATCTCTCGGGATAGAAACAAACATTTCCTTAACCTTTACATAAGGACCAAATCTACCATGTGCTACAACCACTTCGTCCCCCTCGAACTGTCCAATTGTTTTTGGAAAATCGAACAACTTCATAGCTTCTTCAAACGTAACTGAACTTAGCGTCATTCCCTTTTGCAGGCCTGCAAAACGGGGTTTAACGTCATCTTCACCATCACCAATTTGAATCATGGCCCCAAATTTTCCAATTCGAGCAACTACTGGTTCACCTGTTTTTGGATCTTTACCCAAAACTCTTTCACCTTTCGCCCGTTCAGCATTCTCAAGCGTGTATTCAACTTTTTCGTGAAACGGTGTATAAAAATCTTGTATCATCTCGCTCCACGACTTAGCGCCTGTAGCAATTTCATCGAATTGCTTCTCAACACTTGCAGTGAAGCTTAAGTCCATAATTTTTGAGAAATTCTCGACCAAGAAATCATTAACTACAATCCCAATATCTGTAGGATATAACTTCCCTTTTTCGTGACCAGTTGTCTCTGTTTTTGTGTACACAGAGACAGATCCATTAATCAAATCTAGAGATTGATAATTTCGTTTTGTTCCTTCACGTTCTTCTTTTACAACATACCCTCTTTTCTGAACAGTAGAAATAGTAGGCGCATAAGTTGACGGTCTTCCTATTCCGTTTTCTTCAAGTTGCTTTACCAAAGTTGCTTCAGAAAACCTTGCAGGATGATGTGTAAATCGTTCCGTAGCATTAATTTTATTGTACTCTAATACTTCACCTACAGCTACTGGTGGAATTATTCCACTATCCGAATCTGAATTATCATCATCTCTTGACTCTAAATACACTTTTAAGAAACCATCAAATTTTATTACCTCGCCTCTAGCGACAAAGGTTTCTGAACGATTCGAAACCTCTACCTTAACCGTAGTTTTCTCTAATTGAGCATCCGCCATTTGAGACGAGATTGTTCTTTTCCAAATTAAATCGTACAAACGTCTTTGGTCATTATCAATTCCTGCTTCGTGCGTATTCATATACGTAGGGCGAATTGCCTCGTGAGCTTCTTGTGCTCCTTTAGCTTTAGTTACGTATTGTTTTGGATTGGCATATTCAGAACCATAAGAATTTATGATTTCATCTTTTGCTGCTCCTAAAGCCTGTTTCGATAAACTCACAGAATCAGTTCTCATATAAGTTATTTTCCCTGATTCGTATAAACGTTGTGCTACAGTCATTGTACGAGAAACAGAAAAACCCAATTTTCTACTCGCTTCTTGCTGCAACGTTGAAGTTGTAAACGGTGCCGTTGGCGACCTTTTACCTGGCTTTACTTGCAAATCTGCGACATGAAAATCTGCAACACCACAATTTTCTAGAAATTCAAGTGCTTCTTTCTCTATTTTAAACTTTGCATCCAATTCTGCTCGAAGTACTTTGTTCCCTCCAACGGAAAACTCAGCCACAACTTTATAACTAGACTGTGTTTTAAAACTTTCTATCGCCCTTTCTCTTTCTACAATAATTCTTACTGCCACAGACTGAACTCTACCTGCAGATAATGACGGTTTTATTTTTCTCCACAAAACAGGAGACAATTCGAAACCAACAAGCCTATCTAAAATTCTTCGAGCTTGTTGTGCGTCAACCAAGTGGTTATCAATTTCACGAGGATTTGCAACAGCTTCTAATATTGCTGATTTTGTAATTTCGTTGAACACGATTCTTTTCGTCTCCTTTTTTCCTAAATCTAAAACTTCATGCAAATGCCAAGAAATTGCTTCTCCCTCACGATCCTCATCAGTCGCTAACCATACCGTTTGAGCTGCTTTTGCACTTTTTCTTAAATCAGCTACAACTGATTTTTTATCTGGAGAAATTTCATAGGATGGGACAAAATTATTTTCAATATCAATACCTAATCCTTTCTTCTTTAAATCACGAACGTGACCAAAACTTGATTTTACTACAAAATCTTTACCTAAAAAGCCTTCAATTGTCTTCGCTTTCGCAGGAGACTCAACGATTACTAAGTTTTTTGCCATAGCATTCAGAAATTAGATGAACATTGAAAATTATTGCAAATAAAATGAAATACATTTTATATTTCCAAATCGGATTTCAAATCCTTTACATATAATACTATGTATTATCTTTTTAATAAAAAAATTTATTGTTCGGATATTGAATCCTTTTAAGTTGACAACTATTGTGACATTTTGTCACTAATTTGATATTTCCTACCTTTGTCGACCTTAATATTTTTGGATGAAAGTAGAAGAAAAAACGATTGACGAGCAAGTTCAAGGCAATTCAACAATGATTGAACAGCCCGTTTTACAAAACGGAAGAAAGCTTTACTTAGAAAGCTATGGCTGTGCAATGAATTTTTCTGATAGCGAAATCGTGGCTTCTGTTATGGCTAAAGAGGGTTACACCACCACGAACAACGAACACGAAGCTGACGTTATTTTACTCAACACCTGTTCTATTCGAGACAAAGCTGAACAAACCGTAAGAAACCGATTAAAAGATTTCAAAAAGAAAAAGAAAGAAAAGCCAAGTTTAGTAATTGGTGTTTTAGGCTGCATGGCGGAGCGTCTAAAAACACAATTATTGGAAGAAGAAAAATTAGTCGATTTAATAGCGGGACCAGATTCTTATCGGGATTTACCAAGCTTAGTAAGCGAAGTTGATGGAGGGCAAAAAGCCGTAAACGTTTTATTAAGCAGAGAAGAAACCTACGCTGAGATTAGCCCTGTTCGATTAAATAGCAACGGAATTACAGCTTTTATCTCAATAATGAGAGGTTGCGATAATATGTGTGCCTTTTGCGTTGTTCCTTTTACAAGAGGTCGTGAACGTAGCAGAAATCCTGAATCGATTGTAAAAGAAGCACAAGAATTAGTTGACCAAGGCTACAAAGAGATTACGTTATTGGGACAAAACGTAGATTCGTACCGTTGGAATATCAGCAACAAAGGAGAGATAAAAGACTCGGACAAACCAACGACTAACTTTGCTCAGTTAATGGAAATGGTTGCGTTGGTTAGCCCAAATTTGCGCATTCGATTTTCTACATCACACCCAAAAGACATGACGGATGATGTGTTGCACGTTATTGCCTAACATGAAAATATTTGTAACTACATTCACTTACCAGTGCAAAGCGGGAGTTCTGAAGTATTGAAAAGAATGAACCGTGGCTATACTCGCGAATGGTATTTGAATAGAATTGATGCCATCCGAAAGATTATTCCTGGCTGTGCGATTTCTACTGATATTATTGCAGGATTTTGTGGTGAAACCGAAGAACAACATCAAGAAACGCTATCGCTAATGGAAGAAGTGCAATACGATTATGCCTTCAATTATTTCTACTCAGAACGACCAAAAACATTAGCAGAACGAAAATTTGAGGATGACGTTCCGAAAGAAGTTAAAAAACGAAGGCTTTCAGAAATTATAGTTGTTCAGAGAGCAAGCGCAGGAAAAATCAACAAAACGACAGTAGGCAAAACGTACAAAGTTCTAGTTGAAGGCTACTCCAAAAAATCGAAAGAACACCTTTTCGGGCGAAATTCACAAAACGCAGCTATCGTCTTTCCCAAAGAAAACTATAAGCCTGGTGACTATGTTAATGTGAAAGTTAACGATTGCACAACGGCAACGTTGTTAGGAACTGCAGTAGAATTAGCAAAATAATTATGGACGTTCAAAAAGCAAAACAACGATTTGGAATCATCGGTTCTTCTCCAGCGCTAAACAGAGCAATTGAGACCGCAATGCGAGTTGCTCCGACAGATTTGTCTGTTCTAATAACAGGAGAAAGCGGGACAGGGAAAGAAGCAATGCCGCAAATCATTCACCAATTTAGTGTTCGCAAACATGGGCCGTATATTGCTGTAAACTGTGGAGCAATTCCCGAAGGAACAATAGATTCTGAATTATTTGGTCATGAGAAAGGCTCATTTACAGGTGCTTCAGGAGAACGTAAAGGGTATTTTGAAGTTGCCCATGAAGGAACAATATTCTTGGATGAAGTTGCCGAGCTACCTGTTCAGACACAAGTTCGTTTGCTCCGTGTTTTAGAAACGGGAGAATTTATGAAAGTAGGGTCTTCGAAAGTTCAGAAAACGGATGTAAGAATTGTTGCTGCAACTAATGTAAACGTATCTGAGGCGATAGCAAAAAATAAATTCCGTGAAGACCTATTTTACCGATTAAACACCGTTCCTATTCAGATACCTGCATTGCGTGAAAGGAAAGAAGATGTCCATTTGTTATTTAGAAAATTTGCCTCCGATTTTGCAGAAAAATACAGAATGCCTTCAATCCGTTTGGACGAAGCTGCGCAACATGTATTAGCCAATCACCGATGGCCGGGCAACATCAGGCAACTGAAAATATTACCGAACAAATTTCGATTATCGAACAAGAAAGGACCGTAACAAGCGATGTGCTCATAAAATACCTACCAACATACAACGTCAACAAGCTGCCAATTCTTTTTAATGAGAAAAATGACGAGTCGAACGTAAGCGACAGAGAATTACTGTACAAAGTCCTTTTTGATATGAAAAAAGACATGACCGATTTGAAAAAATTGGTTGCCGAAGTCATTAAAAATGGTGGGGAAATTGATTTAGGTGGGGATAACGCTCGTATTGTGCAGAAACTTTACAATGATGAGGCTTTGTCTGTTCCACACGACACAACGCTACATTTGCCGACTTCTCCAAACGTTGGAAGCGAGGCAGTTGTTATGCCAACTTACGGAAATACCGATTATCATCAACCAAGTGAGATAATTGAAGAATCACTTTCGTTAGAAGATCAAGAAATTGAATTGATAAAAAAAGCACTAGAGAAATACCGAGGGAAACGTAAATATGCTGCTAAAGAGTTAGGAATTTCGGAACGAACTTTGTACAGAAAAATTAAAGAATATAACCTTACTTGATTCGAACACTACACATACTTTTTATTGCAATAGCAACTTTGTTTTTGCAGGGATGCGCTGGTGGTGGATATTCATTTACGCAAGGCGTTCCCGACCCAAATATCAATACGGTTTCGATACAATATTTTACTAATCAGGCCCCTTTAGCGAAGCCAACGGTTAGTAACGCATTTACTGAGACTCTAAAAGATTTATTTCAAACGCAAACCAAATTGGCGTTGGTAAGTAAATATGGCGATTTACAATTTGAAGGGTATATTTCCGGTTACAGAACAGCTCCCGTTGCCATTACGGGCAACGAAACTGCCGCAAAAACAGGTTGACCATTTCTGTAAAAGTTAAATTTATCAATACTCAAGATGCCGAAAAAAACTACGAGCAAAACTTTTCACGCTATGCTGAGTACGATAGCAATCTTGACTTAACTGCAGTTGAAGACGAATTAATTACCGAAATTAACGATCAATTGGTGCAAGATATTTTTAACAAAGCGATGAGTAATTGGTAGTTCGGAGTGATGAATTTTAATAACGTATTGTCATATTTAACCTTAGTACAATGAACAAAACATACATTCTTTTATCGTTACTTTCCATTTTAACAATTTCTTGTGATACCGTAAAGAAAAAAACAAAAGATACGATAAATAAAAGTGGAGAAGTCGTTGGGAAAACTGCTACCGAATTTTTTGAAGGTATCTCTGAAGGTGTTGACAGAACTTTACAATGTTCAATTGAATTATCTCAAAACATCGTAAGTAAAGGGCTAAAAACGGGGAAGTTTTCTATCGAAAGTGATAGTATTGGCACAAACAATCGTTTGACACTCTATTTAATTTTTGACGAAAATTTTAATGATAGTTTACTTGTTAAAGTCTTTGACAAAAAGGGACTTGAGATTGGAAGAACTAAAATGAATGTTGCAGGAAAAAAGGGAGACGCAAATTATTTCGATTTTATCTTTGACAAACGCACCTACATTGAGGTAAAAAGTAAAGTAACAATTGAATAAAACCTCCTTCTATACCGCATTAGAAAATCTCAATGAGATTGGCGACATCGAAAGCGTTGTTGGCGAATTTCCGTATTTTCAAACGGCAAGATTACTTTATTTAAAAAAGTTGCACAATTCAGATGACATTCATTTCGAAAATGAGCTAAAGAAAACTGCCATTTATGCTGGAGATAGAAAAGTGCTTTATTATCTAATTCTTCATAAAGCATTTACCGAAAAATTGATTGAGATTGACATTTCGATTTCTGGAGAAATTGAAAAAACTGATTCTACACCCGAAAAAATTATTTCTACTCAAACGATTGAACCCAAACTAGAACCCTCTCCCTTAGACAGGCAAATTATCGAGCAAGCTGTTGCGTATTCAATAGAAAAAGACGTTGAAGAAATTACCGCTGAAGTTGCCGCAACAAAAACTATCGAAGAAAAGGACGAAGAAATTGACATTTCTTCACTTTCGTTTACCGAATGGTTGAAATTTACTACGGGCAGAGGAGAAAAATTACCTAAACAAAAATCGATTGAAACCCTCATCGAAAGCTTTATTGAAAGTGAACCAAGAATTAAAATTCCCAAAACTGAATTCTTCTCCCCTACTGAACTAGCCCGGAAAAGCATTCAAGATAATGAAGATTTTGTAACGGAAACTTTAGCCAAAATATATGTCGCGCAAGGCAACTATGCCAAGGCAATTAAAGCTTTTGAACGATTAAGCTTGAATTATCCCGAAAAAAGCACTTATTTTGCCGACCAAATTGAATCCGTAAAGGATCTTATTAAAGAAAAATAGTCATGAGTGTTTTAATTAGCGTACTAATCATAATCATTTGCTTACTACTTATTGGTGTAGTGTTAATTCAAAATTCTAAAGGTGGAGGCTTATCCTCTTCTTTCGGTCAAGGAAATCAAGTAATGGGTGTAAGAAAAACTACCGATTTTCTTGAAAAAGCGACATGGGGTTTAGCAATCGGTTTGTTGGTGCTATGTTTAGCTTCTGCCGCAACAATTGGTGGTGGAGCTGAAGGAGGACAAGTCGAAAGTATTGTGAAAGATCAAATTAACAATGTTCAATTACCACAACAACAGCCTATTCAGCAACCGACACCTGCTCAGTAAGTAAAACAAAAGAATCATTTAAAATGTCAGTTTGTCTATCAAACTGACATTTTTTTATTCAAAACATTGCAAAGACTGCAATATTGTCCTTTAAAAGTCCCCCAACAACCGTTGGCACAGAATGTGACAAGACAAAAACAGAATTTTAACACAGATTAATCAAATAAATAGATAGAAATGGCAATAAACGTTAAACCATTAGCAGACAGAGTAATTGTAGAAGCTGCTCCTGCTGAAGAAAAAACTGCTGGAGGAATTATCATTCCTGATACCGCAAAAGAAAAACCACAAAAAGGAAAAGTACTTGCTGTTGGAACC
>JAESTK010000009.1 GCA_016763645.1 Flavobacteriales bacterium | reverse complement strand
TTCTCTTTTTTCATTTCTTTATATCTATCTGATTATCAGACTAATGTAATGAAAATTAAATCAATATCCTATTGATTGTCAAACAAATAAATCGTCTTTTTAACAAAAAAAGTATGAGTTTGCCCTGTTTTTACACGAAATTAGATATCTTCTTCATCCTTTAAAGAGTGTTCAGAAAAAATAAAGTTATTCAACTTTGGTTACTGTGTACTTAATTTCTATTGTGTAAAACAAAACTCTATTAGTACTAAATGTATTTTCAACAGTGTCGAAAGTGAGGTGATATGCGTAAGCTGTATTATTTACTACTTCTGACAACGCAAGAGTAGGGTAAACTGCTCCTGCTGCTAGTGCCGCTGTACCAACTGTAGCTACGTTAGAAGAAGAAACCGTACCTGTGTGTATTCTATACAGGCTTATGCTGCCATCATAATTGGTGTTGTCACGATAAAAGTGAGCTTTAAGTTGTGTTATAACTGCACCATCTGGTAAATTGATTGGTGCAATAAATTGAGCTGCTGTGCCATATGAGCCTCCGCTTGCACCCAAATAAACTGTATTACTTGTTCTAGCTTCTTCAAACACATTTCCTGTGTTGGTTTTATGAAATGCAGCATTGGAAACTGTGTAATATTGTGTTTTTGCTGTAGCATAAGTATAATCATTCGCTGCCGGCACTTCCACATCACCAACAACATCAAGCTTAGCAGATGGGCTTGTTGTCCCAATACCAAAATTACCGTTACTGTCATCCAAAGTCATACGTACGGTCGCTGGACCTGCGTAAAATTCTAACCCTTGTGTTCCGTTTGCCCCAACTCTAATGCTTCCTGTTCCCGAATTCCAGCCAAGCGCTGTATATGCACCAGTATAATAAGAGTCGGAATATCCTATTGCAATATCTCCGACTACCTCTAACTCTTGCCAAGGAGTAGTTGTTCCTATTCCAACGTCCCCATTACTCTCTAGCGTTAGTATATCCGTTGCGCCAGTATAATTTCTAAACACTAATTTATCTGTTCCAGCTCCTGAACTACTATTTGTTGCCGTCATTGTCCAATCGACACTTGCCGCGTCAAAATAGATGGCCGCGCCTACAGTCGCTGCTGTTGTCGCGTTAAGTTGAAGCCCTCCTAACAAAGACCCGTCAGTTTGAATATCCAATTTTCCTTGCGGATTAGTTAATCCGATACCGATCTTATCTGTTCCTCCGTCAAGAGTAATTAAGTTGTTGTCTCCTGGTGTGCCGATATGTAAATCATAGGCTGTTTCTTGATGAATAATGTAGGCTTGTCCGGCACCGTTTGTCCCCATTTGTAACCCGTCAGAAGATGTGACACCCGTAATGTCATCGGTAATTCTTATGTAAGGCGTTCCTGTCTGCCCGTCTAAGTGTAATAGGTTTACTGGGGTGGTGGTTCCTATTCCTAAGTTTCCATTGCTGTCATCTAAAGTCATTCTCGGTGTTGTCGAACCCGCATAAAATTCTAACCCTTGACTTCCGTTTGCTCCTACCCTAATACTTCCTGTGCCTGCATTCCACCCTAAGGCGGTATATGCTCCTGTATAATATGAGTCAGAATATCCTATTGCGATGTCTCCTATTATTTCTAATTCTTGCCATGGAGTCGTGGTTCCTATTCCAACATTGCCATTACTGTGGATGCCCATAAGTTCAGTGCCGTTCCAACCTATTGATAGGTGTCCTTCTTCGTTTATAGTTGTAGAAGCCACGTTTTCAAATGTAATGTCGTGAAGAATTTCTCCTCCTCCACTCCAAAACGACCCCGTAAGTGCTATTCTATCAGAATTTGCTTGGGTTCCTGTTGAAGTTGCCGTACCAGAGGCTCCTATAGAAAGCTTTTCGCTTGGTGCGTTAGTGCCAATTCCTACAAAATCCGTTAGTGTTGTTAAAAACACATCTCCTGACAGGCTTGTCCATGATGAACTGCCTCCTGCGGCATCTAGCTGTGTTCCATTCCAAAACAAATTGCCTCCTGTATTGTATAATCTGTCTGTTACGGTTGCAGGAGGTGTAACCGTTGTCATCATAAATGCTCCGTTTTCTAAGTGAAGTTTTTCGAAAGGAGTAGAAGTGCCTATACCCACATCTGCTCCATTGCCTAAGATTAAACTATTACTTTGAGAGACAATCGTGTTTGCTCCAATTGCTGTTGCGTTGGTCAAATTATTTACGCTCACATTTGAGTTGTGTCCTAGAAATGTATTGTCCGACCCCGTAGTATTAGTTTGACCTGCAGAATAACCGACACCTGTATTTTGTGCCCCTGTTGTATTAAAATATAACGCCTGATGCCCATGCGCTACGTTTTTACTTCCTGAGGTCATACTCCACGTTGATTCATAACCCACTGAAGTGTTATAATTACCTGTGTTGTTCGCTGCTGTTGTGGAGCCTCTTAGCGCTTCGTAACCAACAGCAACATTATAATTGGTAAAGGCTGTTGTTGTACTGTTGGCATACATCATTGCTTGATATCCCATCGCTGTTGCTTTACTACCAACCACGTTTGACAACAGAGCATTTTTACCGTGGGCTGTATTGTAGGACCCTTCAGTATTATTATACAAAGCGTACATCCCGCTTGCTGCGTTAAAAAAGCCAATTGTATTAAAATAAAGTGCCCCGTAACCAAAAGCAGAATTAGAATTTCCTGTTGTATTTGTATTCATAGCACTAAATCCAACAGCTGTGTTGCTTCCTCCTGATGTATTTGAAGTAAGAGCAGACGACCCATACGCAGAATTTTGAGACCCTGTTGAATTAAGAACAAGAGATCTATAACCGCTGGCGGTATTTTGATTTCCGCTTGTATTAACTCCAAGAGAAAAATATCCAGTGGCAGTATTACTATTTCCTATTGTATTGGCATTTCCACTATTATACCCTACAAACACATTTTGATTTGCAGTTAGATCATCGTTAGCTCCAGCTCCTCCACCTATAAACACGGAGCTCCCGTTGTTCATTGGTTCGATCATCGCCCCTTGTATTCTCAGCACTTCTGTAGCAGATACCGTAAAACGAATGATGTCTTCATCTGCCGCCTGTTCTACTTCTATTTTAGTATCGTTGTCTGCGTCTTCAATTGTGCTTGGAAAATTTCCATTAGCTGATATCAAAACAGTCCAAGCACTACCATCATAAAAGTTGAATTTATTTGAAGTTGTGTTGTAAATCATTAATCCAGCAGCAGGGGTTACGATTGCTCCCCTTTGCGCACCTGTCATTCTGGGGACCAACAGGCCTTGTGTAGTAGAATTTAATTGCAACAAATAGAAATCCGCACACCGCAATAGCAGAGCATAAATTACGAGAAGATTT
>JAESTK010000167.1 GCA_016763645.1 Flavobacteriales bacterium | reverse complement strand
TATGCATATGCATATAACGACAGAGGAAGTAGCTATAGACTATTAGAAGAATATTCCAAAGCAGTAAATGATTACAACAAAGCAGCACAATTAGAGCCAAAATTAGCCTTCATTTATAATAATATTGGCGCGATAAAAAAGAAACAAAAAGATTATCCCGGTGCAATAGCTGCATATCAAAAAGCCATTAACGCTGATGCAAAATTCTATTTGGCTTACAACAATCGTGGGAGCATCTACTTCGAACAAGGAAAATTCGCAGAAGCAGAAAAAGATTTTAAAGCTGCCATTTCAATGAATCCAAACTACGCCCCTGCTCACAACAGCATATCTGCTATTCGATTTAAGCAAGAAAAATATAAAGAAGCCGAAGCCGAAGCCGATAAAGCAATTAAAATTGATGCAAATTATGCCAGTGCCTATGTAAACAGAGGTGTTGCTCGCGAAATGCTAAGAAATCAACATGGTGCTTGTTCCGATTGGCAAAAAGCAAAAGACCTCGGTCACGAACTAGGTAATAAATACCTGATCGGAAACTGTCATTAACTACACAAACTCTATTACACGTATATTATGAAACATATTTTCACATTAGTTTTATCGATTGTTATCAGCTCAGTTTTTGCGCAAAATCTTGAGTTTAAAACATCTAATTTTAAAGATAAAAAAGATAAATTTAAAGCTATCAAAACCAAATTAGATCAAGCTGACGAATATTTAAATACCGCAAACGATGCTGTTGCATTAGTTACCGACCCTGCTGATAATTTCACAAAGGCATTAAACCTCTATTTAGAAGCGCAAAAATTTAATGCAAACTCAGCTCGTAATAATATGAATATCGCGAACTGTTATCTATACTCAAACGAAAAATATAAAGCCATAGAATATGCAGATAAAGCATATAAACTAAATGCCGAGGTTGACCCTTTTATTCATTTCATTTATGGACAAACTTTGCAATTACAAGGTCAATTTAAGGAAGCCAAAGGTCATTATAAAACCTTTGAAGAAAACGCTAAAAACAAGTATGTTGAAGAGTACAAAAAGCTAATGTCAAAATACAAAAAAGAATGTAAATACGGTGAAGAAATTATGGCTGATAAAAAACGTGTTTGGGTTGATTTAGTTGCTGAAGTCAATTCTCCCGAGGATGACTTCTCTCCTGCTTTATCAGTTGATGGAGAAACACTTATCATCAACTCAAGAAGAAAAAACAGCCATACGCCAAATGAAAATGGCGTTTACGATTCTGAAATATACCAATCATCTTGGGATGGGAAAAAATGGTCAGCACCAAAAAATGTTGGCGCACCGCTTAATACTCCAAACGATGAAGCTGCTTCGGCACTTGCTTATGATGGACAACGATTATTGATTTGGAAAACAGATGATGATGGAACTTCAACTGTTTATGAAAGCAAACTAAACGGAATTAGTTGGGGTGAACCACATCAAAAAATGTCGTACATCGTAAAAAAAGATCAAAACACTACGTTTGCTTGTTACGAACCTTTAGACATCAAAATTCATTACATTACCGACAAAAGAGGAAACAGAAACATCGACTTCTCTGGATTAATGGTGCAATACGACAACAAATGGGGTGAAGGAAAAAGTGTGAGTCACAAAATCAATTCAAAATTTCACGAAGAATCTGTTTATCTTCACCCAAGTGGCGAAATTATGTATTTCAGCTCTCAAGGGCATAACTCTATGGGTGGCACAGATATTTTTGTTTCTTACAAAGACGAAATGAAACAATGGGGAGTGCCAATTAATCTGGGCTACCCCATAAACACACCTTACGATGATCAGTTTTTTGCTGCTACTGCTAATGGAAAATACGCTTATATTTCTTCTAATCGCCCTGGTGGAGCTGGAGGAACAGACATTTACAAAGTAACCTTCTGGGGACTAGAAAAACAGGTAATTGTCGATACTGAAGACTACTTATTAGCCAGTATCGCCAAACCAATAAAAGATAAAACGATAGCTCAAGAAGTTAAAGTTGAACAAAAAAGTTTAACCGTATTTAAAGGCAAAGTAGTAGATGCGATAACAAGTAAACCAGTTGAAGCTGAATTGGATATTGTTGACAACGCTAACGGAAAGCACATTTCAACATTTAAATCAAATAGTGCAACGGGTAAATTCTTACTTTCTCTTCCTGCTGGAACAAATTATGGTATTTCTGTTAAGAAAACGAACTATCTATTTCATTCAGAAAACTTCAATTTACCATCGGATGGTGCTTTTAACATGGTTGATAAAACCATTGAACTGAAAAACATAAAAATAGGGAGTAAAATCGCTTTGCGTAATGTATTCTTTGCTACTGGTTCTTCCACCGTTACAAAAGAATCTCACCCAGAATTAGACAGATTAGTTAAATTATTGACTGATGTTCCTGGGTTGAAAATTGAAATCTCAGGACATACAGACAATCAAGGTTCTGAAAAGTTGAACACCAAATTATCGCAAGAAAGGGCTGAAGCAGTTATGGCGTATGTAAAAAGCAAAGGAATTGCTGCTGATAGAATGACGGCAAAAGGCTATGGTCCTTCTCAACCTGTTGCAGATAACAATACGTCTTCAGGTCGCCAAGAGAACAGAAGAACCGAGCTAAAGATTATAGCTAATTAATTCACTTCTCTACCAGCGTTATTTACAATTAGAAGTTAGTAATTGTAAAGCCTGCGACTACGTTATCTGAATGTTCTGTTATTTTTGCTTTCGTGAAAAATATACTTACGTTAATATTTTTAATATCCTATTTTTTGGGATTCAGCCAAAAAAACAAGCCTTCTATAAACATTAAAAAAGCTAAGGGTATCATCAAACTCGATGGAGTTTTAAACGAATCGGATTGGCAAAAAGCAGAAATAGCAAGCGAATTCTACCAACAATTTCCTTACGATACTTCATATTCAAAAACAAAAACAGAAGTAAAAATTACCTATGACGATAATTTTATTTACATCGGTGCTATTTGTTTTGACGAAGTAGAAGGCGACTATGTAGTTCAATCTTTAAAAAGAGACTTCTCCTACCCTATTAGCGATGCCTTTGCCATATTTTTAGATCCTTTTGGCGATCAAACAAACGGCTTTAGTTTTGCCGTAAGCCCCCTAGGTGTGCAACGAGAAGGTTTACTACAAGGTGGTGGTGGACGTGGAGTTACTACAAGTTGGGACAATAAGTGGTTTTCTAAAGTAACCCCAGAACAAGGCAAATGGATTGTAGAAATGGCCATCCCTTTCAAGACAATTCGCTATAATTCAGACGCCATGGTTTGGGGAGTTAATTTTTCACGAAACGACTTGAAACAGAACGAAAATTCCTCTTGGGCAGCCGTTCCTAGAAATTTCAACATCGCTGCTATGGCTTTCAATGGTGATTTAATATGGGATTCTCCACCAAAAAAAGCGGGATTAAATGTTTCCATTATTCCCTATGGAATTGTTGGCTATACAGCTGATTACGAAAACGATACAAGCTACTATAAAGTTAATACGGGCCTAGATGCCAAAATTGCTATTACCTCTTCTTTAAATCTTGATATTACTGTGAACCCTGATTTTTCTCAAGTTGAAGTAGATGCACAACAAACTAACCTTTCTAGATTTAGCTTATTCTTTCCCGAAAAAAGACAATTTTTCATCGAAAATAGTGACTTATTCGGTCAATTTGGGTTTAGTAAAATTAGACCTTTTTTCTCACGCAGAATTGGTTTGAGTAAAGGACAACCTATTCCTATTATTGCTGGCGCTAGGCTAAGCGGAAAGGTAAATGATAATTGGAGAATCGGTTTAATGAACATTCAAACTGCTGAAAAAGAGTTCATAATCGAAGGGGATACTCTGCTTGTAAATTCGAAAAATTATACCGTAGCTGCGGTTCAACGAAAAGTGTTTAAACGTTCGGCTATTGGTGGAATATTTGTAAACAAAGAAGAATTTGCTAATTCAGAAATAGTTTCTGATGACTACAATAGAATTATTGGACTAGATTATAACCTTTCTTCTGCTGATAATAAATGGGCAGGAAAATTATTCTATCACCATTCCTTATACGAAAATCAGAAAAAATTATCTGGGGCTACTGCAGGATGGTTAATGTACAATACGCAGAAATGGAATATCCACTGGAACCATGAATATGTAGGGAAAAACTACAACGCACAAGTAGGATTTGTTCAACGCTCCAATAGAACCTATTGGCGGCTAGAGCCCAAAATTGAATACAAAATTTACCCAAAATCCGGACCGATAAACAACCATAGCCCAAATTTGTACATTAATTTTTATACCGATTCTGCTTTAGCACCTACAGATTTATTGATAATGCCTCATTACAAAATCAAATTTCAAAATACTAGCGTACTGGAAATTCATTATCATGAAATGTTTACTCGATTATTATACGATACTGATGTAACGTTTTCAGGAAACACTACTATACCTAAGGGCTCCTATCGATACCGAAATGCAATGATCAAATTTAACTCTGACAGAAGAAAACCAATCAACTATAATTTTAAAGTTTTGTATGGTTCTCATTACATTGGAAACAAATTTACACTAACTGGTGGCCTTGGCTTTAGAAAACAACCATGGGGAATTTTATCATTCAATTTTAATTTTAACGACATAAGAATGCCCACGAAATACCAAAACGCAACCATTTTGTTAATTGGTCCAAAACTCGAATTATCATTTACAAAAACCCTATTTTGGTCAACTTTTGTCCAGTATAATTCTCAAGCCGAAAACTTTAACATCAATAGTCGCATACAATGGCGTTTTAGACCAATGTCTGATTTGTACATTGTCTATACAGATAACTATTTCACTTTTACTGAAACTGAATACGATCCCTACTTTACAAGACTTAATACACAATTCGATGGAAAACGAAATAGAGCTCTGGTTGTAAAATTTGTGTATTGGTTAAGTAACTAATCCCAAAAAGTCCAATCTACACCGAGTCGAAGCATTCTATCTGCCATGGGGTAATGCAACGAAGAATAGTACGTATTTCCCATTAATCCAGAATTAACATGGCTAACCTTAGCATACACTCGTGCCTTTTTTATTTGAGCCATAATAAATACATCAAAATAGGGGTAACCGCCAATTTGCTTTTCATCTTGAAAATAAAAGCTTCGATACATTGGTAAATAACCGTTCGCGTAATACGCAGTGTTGTAATAAAAATCCATTCCTACTCTCATCAAAGTAGCTTTCTTAAATAAGTTTGATTCAAAATAGAGCGAATTAAATACCACAAATTCTGGAACCCGAAAAACATCATCTCCCTGTACCTTTTGATAAAGTAGCTTCGCCAATAAATGAAATTTACCAACCTTAAATTGTTGCTTTATGGATACTTTAAACAAATTAGACGCCCCTGAATTTTGTTTAACTTGATAAAGCGAATCAAGGTACACAGCATTTGAAAGCGAAATATAATTTACACTAATAACATTTTTCATCTTTTCACTAGAAAAATTCAACCCAAAATCTATTGTTCGTATCTCAGCCAAGTCCCTGGCAACCAGCAAAGAAGGCCAATTCAAATAATACCTATAATTCGGACTAGATAAATCGTAATACCCTGGAAACCAAATTTTCGTTTCTTTTAAGCTATCTAATTTATATCCTAACTTAAGATTCAAATTCGTTTTGTTTGTAGGATCCCCCAACATATTATATCTAAATTTGAAATCAAAACCAGCAATTAAACTATTTGTAGGGTTTGTACCTACCCTGCCCGAAACTATAGTCGTATGAAGCTGCTTTCCAAAATCATTTAGATAAAAATCATTAAACTCGTACCCACCAAAAAAAGATGCCAATACCATACGAGACGTCTCAATCGGATTAAAGTTTTGCCACCCTACCTTCGCTTTTACTATTTGATAATGCAAAGAATCTTGAATACTCTCTCCTTCAGCAAAGCCAAACATAGTATAATATAAACTATCTATATTAGAATCTTTATATATCTGTTTGCTATCAGTCAGGTATACCTTTCCAACCAAAAAATTGCTCGAATTATCATTTAGTGTATCGGTTTTCGAAAGCCTTAAATAATTCTCTAAAACTAATTGGTGCGTTCGAACTACGTTAGAAGCATTACTCAAATTAGTTGATATATACAACTTGTCCGTAAAATCATCTTCAAAATCCATGTCATCAACTAGTCCCCCGTTCTCCTGGCTAGAGAATCTACTAAAACGATAATTACTTAATTGTATGAATCGATCATCTTTCGATAAATATGAGGATGAGATATTTACTAGAGTGTTGTCTGTTTTTTGATTTGTATAAAACCCTGTAGAATTAATTTTATCCAATTCACCAGTAATATTCCAGCCTTTTTTAATTCGTTGCGAATGAACCACGTTGAAATACTGTTCTTCCTTTGTTCCATTAGAGTAAAACAATTTTGTGTAGGGTTTATTCGAAACAATATTTCCAACCAATCGATTAGCATATATGGAATAATTGTCTTGAAAATTTAGTAACCAATCAGGATTATAATTCCATTCCATTCTCACAACTGGAGTTCCCATATTCCCATTTGTGGAAATAAAATCAGAGTAATGTGGATAAAAATAATGGTAGTTGCTAAGAGTCGTATCTATTTCTTGATTTATTATCAACCCTTCTTTCATATTCAACCGAACCACCGAACTGTTGCTAGTTAAAGAATCAGCCTGCCCATTCGACATAAAAGGAATCAAAAACAAAAGAAGGTATATAAAATATTTATTCATCAAAATAACAATACAAAAGAGCATAAAAAAACCCTTATCTCAAAAGAGATAAGGGTTTTAAAACCGGCAGCGACCTACTCTCCCAGATGTTACTCTAGTACCATTGGCGCGGATGGGCTTAACTACTCTGTTCGGTAT
>JAESTK010000166.1 GCA_016763645.1 Flavobacteriales bacterium | reverse complement strand
TTCATCTGCAACAGTACTAGCGGAAGATCCGTCAAAGTTCCAGTAACCCACCAATCTATCTTCGTTTCCACTTAGTTGCTTATGCATACTTTCTTTTATCTCGTCTTGACTAAGCGCTTTACTCCAAATTCTAATTTCATCGAAACGGCCAAAAGGTTGAAAACTAACCAAGTCCCATGGTGCAGCACCCATAACAAATTCATTGGTATTAACCGCAGACGTTAATGTTGGCAAAGTTCTACCGTTAGACCACTTTCCGTTGACATACCCAATCAAGCTATCACCTGGTGCATACGTTATAGCCATGTGACACCAATAATTAAATAGTGGCATAGTAACTCCCCCAGTGCCATCAACCAATTCCATATTAGTCGGGGTAAACACTTCAACATAGGGTCTAGCATTTTGCAGCCCGATTATATAACCTGAATTAAAGTTACCGTTCGTTTTTCCACATATCTTTTGATTGCCTACGTAATCATCAAGCTGCATCCAAATCTCGATAGTAAAGGCATCACCCAAACCTAGTGAATCACCATTACCGCAATTCAATAATCGCGTAAGGCCATCCGCATTGTAGTCATCAATATTAATTTCATAAGCTTCGCCAGCAGGTGTTTGAGCATAAGCTAAGCAAGAAAAACATCCTGCTAATAAAGTAGTGTAAAGTTTAGTTTTCATGTCAATTAGTTTAGTTTGATTAGTTTATGAGTTGTTGTTTCATTTTGTTGTTTTAGTGTGATAAAATATACTCCTTTTGGAGCCCCAGAAATATCGATTACTGAAGTGCCTGTCACCACTTTACTAGAAATTAGTTTACCAGTAACATCTATAATTTGATAGTTATACTCTGACTTTTCTGAAGCTGTTTCGACCGTATAAATACCATTTGACGGGTTGGGGTAAATATTGAAATTAGGTTGTTCCGAAACTTTTAGAATTGACACCGGATATGCAGGCTGGGTAGTCGTTATCGATGTTGTACTATAGAAAATAGCCTGCATAGATATTTTGTAGTTTGGCTCAGTGTGCCCGTTAGAATCGTAATTGCAATCGACACAAGTAGTTCCACTTGTACAATTAGAACCTCCCGTATTTACATCAATATTATATGGACTACATTCATTAAAAAATGGCTGTAGTACATAATCCCAAACAGAGTATTCCCCTGGAGTTACATCATTTGTAATATCGAAATCATCGCCTGCAATTTCTTGCCCTGGGCACCACCCTGCACGTGAATACTCCCAGGTTCCACTTTGCGGTGAACACGGGTTAACATTACAATCGGATTTCCATAAATGCTGTGTTGCCACCTCAACACTATCTACATGAATACTGTGCGTCATGTTAGAAAACTCTGCGGCATTTTGCGTATTTCCTTGTCCATGGCCTGTGTTGGTCACACGGAAAACAACCTTTTCTGCATTGGCAGGAACAAACACGTTTCTTGAAGAAATATCAATATCGTTGAACAACGTATCTCCGTAGTTCATAAAATAATCTGTTTGGAGGTTCTGAACCGCAACATAAGGGTATGTAGGCGTTCCCAAATAAAAGTGAAAATCTAATGTTAAATCCCATCCCGCTGACCAAGTTTCGATAAAAGACTCTAACGACACAACATCAGTTAGGTGCTCTCTATATTCGCTAACATCGATTGTCCAAGAACACCAATCGTTACCGTAAGGCGTAACATATCTACCAATTTCTAATTTTTCGCCACTCGCAGTTACCAACTTTAGGTGTGCGTAACGATCCCAAGGATCACAACCACCAGCAGGGCAAGTCAACGCAATTTCCATTGTTATTTGATCGTACATCGAAATATCTGCTGGAAAAGTAAAGTCCTGATTTATTGTTGCAGCACCAGAATGCGTTTCATCATCAAAAGTATTAACTGTTAAATCTTGCGCAAAAGAGCCAAACCCCATTGAAATTGCCAGACAAATTGTAATTATTTTCTTCATATCATTTAGTTTTTATTGTGCCCACCACAGCTTGGTTTCTGAATCGTTTATTCCTTCTCCAACAGCCCCAACGTTATCTCCGTTTAGGTTAACTTCCGATTGAGGATAAGCCAGTCGTTGAGGGTAATTACCTTGGTTAATAGTGCTTCCATCGTATTGTAAAAGTACGGGGAAACCTGTTCGTCTGTACTCTGCATAACTTTCGTAAGCATCTTTATAGATAAGAGCTAGCCACTTTTGTTCCCCCACTTGTTCTAGCGTACCATTAAAAGATCCATCTCCTGCTAAATAATTAGCTATCGAATCAGTCGGAACATTGTAATATTCCATTGCTGCGGTTACCCCATCTTCATAATATTTCTGAGCCGTTAAACTTCCTCCCCAGCCATTAATAGCTGCTTCGGCTTGTAAGAAACATAATTCTGGATAACCGATTATAAGCCCTTCTTCATCAATATTTAAAAATCGAGACCCAACTGTAGATGTCGAAATATCACTAAAATTGGCTGCTTCTATCTCCTCAAACGACATTAAATTAGGCACACCCTCATATACATCGGTTCCTAGAATTTGAGATATTGAAGCTTTCTCTGCAAAAACTATCAAGCGAGGATCGTTAGTCCCTTTTAATTTTTCCATTAGATAATAACTAGGTCTTCGTTCGCCTTGGTTTAAATCGTAAAGGTTAAAGAAAGGACTTCTAGCTTCTGTCCCAAAGGGGAAATAAGCCGCATCTGAATTACTTGTTATAAACTCGTTTTGAAGCATCAATTCTTCGGTTACCGATTGAGCCAAAGCTGGGTTGACTTTAGAAATTCGCATTGCTAATCTTAGACGGAGTGTATTTGCAAATCGTCTCCAAGAATCGAAATCACCATTATAAATTGGATCGGCAGCACCATAGTTGGAGAATTCATCATCAAAAGATTCAACTGCAGATTTTAATTCTGCGAGCATATCTACATAAATATCTGATTGAGAATCGTAGGCAGGAGTCAGGTTTTTATTGGTTTCGTTGTTTCCCTTTCCTGCTTCCGAATACGGGACGTCTCCCCATAAGTCTGTAATTTTATGAAACACATACACTTTCCAAATTTTAGCTATGGCCTGTTTATTTATTTGTGTCTCGGCACCTTCCGTATGTCTTATTATTTCATTCAGATTTGCAATTACATCAGTGTACCATACTTTCCAGACCTGCTCACCCCACTCATTTCCATAGCTGTACCCAGCTCCCTCTTGTTGAATTCCAGATAAATCGGCCAATTGTTGAGTCCATACCATTAGAGACCAAATCTCTGTGTTTACACCTACCAAATAATCATCAAATGTTCTAATTACACATCTGGTAAACAGGTACTCTACTTCGACTTCCGTTGGAGCA
The DNA here is from genome assembly GCA_016763645.1 of Flavobacteriales bacterium. Taxonomy (GTDB): domain Bacteria; phylum Bacteroidota; class Bacteroidia; order Flavobacteriales_G; family NORP312; genus NORP312. The sequence goes on along the minus strand of JAESTK010000166.1, from coordinate 4,974 downwards.
TTAGGATTGGGATTTAACTCTTCAAAACCCTTTGTACAGCCAATTTGCAACAGCACAGTCAAGAGAATTAACCTAAATATGTGCTTGCCTTTTACCATTAAAACGTTGCGTTAATGTTAAAGCCAATACTTCTTGCGATAGGATATGTCCCATATTCTACTCCTTGTCCATTACCATTATTGTAAGCAGCTTCTGGATCTATATTTGGTGTACCGCTATAAATTAACCAAAGGTTTCTTCCCACAATAGAAAATGATGCTGAATTCAATTTCACTTTTTTCACAATCTTTTTCGGAATTTGATACCCAATAGAGACTTCACGTAGCTTCACATAACTAGCATCGTACACATGAGGCTCGTGAATTTCGTTTCCCCAATTGGAAAACTGTCCCCAATAGTTTTCAGGATTAACATACGTTTCGTTGGCCTGTCCGCCTATATTTTCGCCATTTTGCTCTGCTCCTTCTTCGTAGACTCCTTCCGCTAAATAACCTCCAGTCGCTTCCCACTCCGCTTCCGTTTTTCCTGCAGCTCGTCTAGCATCTTCTGAAGCGTACCATTCTTCTCTACCCTCAAGCGTTTGTTCTACCGTTCCGGAATAACCATGAGCATACATATTAGAGGCAGAATATATATCCCCTCCAATCTTCATGTCAATGAGAAAACTTAGAGAAATGCTTTTATATCGTACTTCATTTGAAATCCCTAAAAGGAAATCTGGGTTGATATTTCCGAGAACCGTTGTCGTATCACTTCTAATATACATCCCATTTTGGTCCACCAATTTGTTTCCAGAATCGTCTCGCTTAATTCCGTACCCTACAATATCGCCATACGCATTGCCAGGTCTTGCTTCAATTGTTGCACCCCATTGCTCTCCTAAAACTAAATTATCAACTCCTTCGGCCAATGCAACCACCTTGTTTTGGTTTTTAGCAAAATTGAAGTTGACTTCCCAACCTAAATTTTTCTTTTCCATTGGCACCAAATTAAGCATGAGTTCAATTCCATTGTTTTGAATTTCGCCTGCATTAATAACCGCAGTTGAATATCCGCTAGCCGCTGAAACAGGAAAACTTGGAATAATTTGATTCGTACTTTTCGATCTATAATAGGTAAAATCAATATTTATTTTGCTGCTCAACAAGCGTAAATCTGCTCCTAATTCTAATGATGTGGTTTGCTCTGGTTTTAAATCGGTAAGCGCTAATGTACGTGCGGTGTAAAATAACGGCTGTGCATTAAATGAACCTCCTTGCACATAGGTAACTTGTGTTAGATAAGGGTTTCCGTCACTTCCAACTTTTGCATAAGAACCTCTAATTTTTGCAAATTCCAGTAGCTTGCTACTCATACCTAGAGCATCGGTTATTACGAAACTAAGACTTGCAGATGGATAAAAATAACTGTTGTTTGCTACGGGCAATGTTGACGACCAGTCGTTTCTCCCCGTAAAATCTAAAAACAAATAGTTACTATAAGCTATTTGTAACGAACCATACAATGAATTGATTCGCTTCTCAGTTAATCCATAATTATCTGCATTTAGCGTCAAATCATTTACATCATCATAATAGAACACATTGTAAAAACCAGGAATTGACAACTTCTGGTTTCTGATACTAATTGATTCAAAAGATTGGTACATTCTATTTCCACCAAAATTACCAGATAAGCCAATTTTCTTACTTAACTTTTTATCAGCTACAAACAAAAAGTCAGTGTTTCTTTCTGTAAAATTTAACCAAGATTCTTGATGGTCGCCAAAGGAATTCGCTTTAGATCCTGAAGCGGTTGTGTTTTGCCTTCTTTCGTTATACGTATCCAAACCAGTCCGAGCATTTAAAGATAACCAATCAAAAATTTGATAGTTCACGCTAGCGAAACCAACTATTCTATCGCGCCAATCTTTGTTCTGATTTTCGTTCATCACCCAATAAGGATTCGATTGCCATGCCCATGGAGAATACCAAACCTTTTCGTTTCCATCGGCATCTTTATAATCTTGCAGCGACTCATCACTTACGTTTCTCGGCAAGAAATTATAATGTCTTCCTGCACCTCGACTATCCGCTTGATTAAGTCTATTTTCAGCATCTTGTCTTATGTAGTTTACCTTGCCATCGGCTGTTAGCTTTTTCGAAAGCTTTGCCGAAGTTCGTAGGCTCACACTATTTCGTTCGAACTTAGTATTCGGAACGATACCTCTATTTTTCAAATTGGTATAAGACAATCTGAATGTGGCTAGCTCATTACCTCCGTCAAGCGAAAGTGAATTGGTAAGGGTATTTCCAACTTGAAAAAAGTCTTTGTAATTATCTGGTTGCGCTGAATATGTTCTCGTCACTCCATCCCAATCAACGTATTCTTGATCTTCCATTTTTGGCCCCCAACTTTTAGCCAAATGGGTAGTGTTAAAATAAGGCAAACTATCTCCGTTGGCCTGTGTTTCGTATTCGAAAGAGCCGTTAGTTCCTGCTCCGTACTCGTTTTGAAATTTCTTTTGAATATCTGCAAATTCAAAACTGGTTGTTGAATTAAACGAAACACCGATACCGTTCCTTGATGTTCCTTTCTTTGTTGTGATCAACACTACGCCAAATGCTGCTCTTGAGCCATAAATAGCTGCTGCATTAGGCCCTTTAAGAATAGTTACCGACTCTATATCATCAGGATTAATGTCTGAAATAGGACTGCCGTAATCAATACCACCCCACATACCCGCACCGCCACGATTTTCGTTGTCCATTGGCACACCGTCAACAACGAATAACGGCTGGTTCGATTTGCTTATCGATTTATTTCCTCTTATCACAATTCTACTAGAAGAACCTGGCCCACCAGATGTTTTCGAAACTTGTACACCCGCTACTTTTCCTGAAATGGTATTCATCACATTCGCATCTCGGGCTTTCGTCATGTCATCAACTTTTACTTCCGCTACAGCATAACCCAATGCTTTTTTCTCCTTAGAAATACCAAGTGCCGTAACTACAAACTCGTCTAGTTGCTCCGAGTTTTCAACCATCGAAACATTAATTTGAATTCTTCCCGCAATTGCTTCATCAATCGACTTGAACCCTATAAAACTAAACTGCAACGTATCTGCATCTATGGGAACAGCTAAAGAAAATTTTCCATCCATATCGGTCGCTGTGCCAACAGTTCCGCCTTTAACTTTAACAGTAACCCCCGGAATCGTGGTACTGTCGGAAGTCGAGATTACTTGTCCGGTAATTATAGTCTGCCCAACAACTTGCGTAAAAGAGAAAAGAGAAATAAATAATATGGAAAAAGAGAAATTCATTACACCAAATGCTCTCCACAGGATTTACGAATTACTAAACTTGGTTCGAGTGTAATTTTCTTTGTTTCAGACAATCCTTTTAGTGCATCCATTAATACATCTACCGCACTATCTCCTATTAATCCTACTGGTTGAGCAACCGCAGTTACCGGAGGATAACAAAACCTAAACAACTCAATATCATCAAAACTTACCATTGCCAAATCCAGCGGCAAGCGTAATCCGAGTTGTTCGGCAGCTTCCAAACAAGCGGTAGCAACGTGATTATTCGCAACAAAAACAGCTTGAACTGCTAATTCTGGTTTCATAAAACTTTTCAACACCCCAAGAACGCCTTCTTTTAGGTTTTCGAACGGAACCTCTGCAACTAGGCGCTTATCGAATCTTACACCGTTTTCTTTTAATGCCCGTTTATAACCGTCCTCCCTTTCCTTCATCGTACTAAGGTGCGATGGTGAAATAGTTATCAACCCAATTCGTTTATATCCATTTTTTATAAGGTGTTCAGTTGCCTGAAGGCCCCCTTTAAAATTATCGACCACAACATGATTTACATCCAATCGAGGCACCTTTCTATCTATTAAAACAAACGGAAATCCATCCTTTTTCATTTGTTTAATATCTACATTATCCGTTTGCGTTGTTGATAAAATAAGCCCATCAACTTGATGGTCTCGCATGATTTGAATTAAGTCTGATTCTCTTTTCGCATCTTCATCAGAACTTGCGATAATCACATTATAACCCAATTTAGATACCTTATCTTCTACACTTCGTGCGATTTTTGCATAAAATGGATTCGAAATATCAGAGACAATTAACCCCAACAAATTCGACTTGCCTGTTCTTAAACCACGAGCGATTCTATTTGGTTTATAATTTAACTCTTTTACCTTATCTAAAACACGCTGTTGTGTTTCTTGGTTAATGCCGAACTCGTCTCCTTTGTTATTTAACACCATAGACACCAATGTTTTTGAAACATTGAGCGACTTGGCCACATCTGTCATGGAAACTTTTGCCATTCTAAATCCGTTTAGGTTTTTTAAAGTCTAATTATCAGCTAATTATAAATTATATCGAAAACAATTAGTTCATTATAGCAAATAATAGATAGCAAACATATAAATAATTTAGGAAGCTATCTGAAAAATTATTAACATATTTGCCCGCAGACAAGTACAATTGCGTTTAATTATTGACATTATATCGGTTTAGTAATGAATACCAACCAGAAATCGTTTAAACTTTTAACCCTACTTTTCTTCATGTGGGGATTCATTACGGTATCCAACGACATCCTAATTAATGCTTTTAAAGATATTTTCGATTTATCGGCACCGCAACGAGCGCTAATTCAATTTGCGTTTTTTGGTGCGTTTTTCTTCGTTAGCCTAATCTACTTTCTTGTCTCCTCCTATTCTGGTAAAGACCCAATTAACAAAATTGGCTATAAATTAAGCATGACCGTAAGCCTTGTTGTCTGCGGCATAGGTTGCTTATTGTTTTACCCAGCCGCTCAGCTAGAATCATATTACAGTTTTTTAGCTGCTCTCTTTATTCTAGCATCAGGCGGGGCCGCTCCGCAACAGCACCACCACGACCGTCGCGCCGACCGGCACGATCTCGATCCTCGGCGGCTGCTCCTCTGGGATCGAACCGCTCTA
>JAESTK010000353.1 GCA_016763645.1 Flavobacteriales bacterium | reverse complement strand
AGAAATCATTCCACACCCCAAACTGAAATTCACAGAAACGATAGAACTTGATTACGCTATGGAAAATGGAGTAATGAAGGTCAATGTTCGAGCCACACAAGCAGGATACTTATTAAGACTGTGGAATGTTGACTGTACCAAAGACCATTCCTTAGATGGCAATGAATATCACCTATGGTTAAAAAATAGAGAAGCTTTATATGGTGTAGATAATCTTATGTTAGCTCCAGGGTATTCTGATTAAAACACATCCATTCATAATTAATCTTAGGGGCCAGCCATTGTTTCGCGGATTTTGAAACATCGAAGTCAGGTACAAATGGCACTAGTTGAATTCACCAAAATAAATCCGCGAGTTCCGCGAGTTCCGGGGACATAATACTTAATTATTTTACATCCACTGACTGTCCGGGTTTGGCCAGAACTGGACCTTCAGGCATGAGCATTAATGTTTGAAATGAGCAATCAAAAAGTCGTTCGCGGTTTTTTGATTGGCTCCTCTGATTTGTTAGACAATGGTAATTCACCAAGGTACGGGTTCGAAGTTTACATCACGCTTTGTCATTTCAGACTCCAAAGCATCTGACCATTGACGCCAATCAGAATATTCATGCACGCCATAATTTTTTTCTTGGTCTTCTGGAGTTGCCTCATCCTTGTCAAATGCAGTACGTACCGATTTATGTAATCCGATAAGTCCTTCATCACTAAAAATTGCAGCATATTCGTTCATACCCATTGTTTTTTCCTTTTGTGTCTAACGTGTATATTATGGTGTAGTTAGCCACCTGTTATAGTTCAAAGTAGCCATTCATTATGCTTGAACTTGGCCAGGTCGCGAACGTCCGTTTTCGGCGGCGGTCTCAACCGGTCGACATTTAGGGTTTAACGCTAAGCTAAGCGGCGCGCCTTAGCGCGTCCTTACTTGAGCACCTTGTTATGTGTTTACCCAACAATTTGCTCACACTTTTCTGTAAAAAAATATGCCTGCCTAATAGTTTCATTAAATACCTCATCATATTTCTCTTTTGGATAACCCTCATAAATTTTCTCATAGGGTTCTTTGAAGTATTGATGAATTATTTTATTTCTTAGTGAATTGAAGTTTTTAAATTGAACAAAATCATCATGGGTTATTTGATTTAGGATGCGTAAGACTTTCAGAGTGTCATTAAGAGAAATTGTATCGGTTAAATCCCACGTGTCTTTCTGCTGAGCGTCAAAATGTACTGCTCCAACTAACATTAAATATGATCTTGATTGGTTCTCTAGCCATCCATGCAATATTTGTATCGCTTCAATATAGTAGCCATTCTCGTATGCCTTATGAGCTGATTCGTCTGGCATTCCTTGCGATCTAATATATTCCAATTCCTTCTCCACTACACATAACGCCCGCGTAATAGGCGCGAGCTTGCGAGCGTCCTAATTGACGCGCTTGTTAGCCTTCTAAGCATTCTCGATAAACTCCCATGAAACTACATTTACATGAGAGATATTAAGCTCATCGAGCTTTTCTCTGATTTGAGGGAGAACTTCTTCCGGCCCTACCACTGCTTCGATGCTGGTATATTCAAAATTAAAATCACCAATCCCTCTCCATTCTCGTTCGCGGTAGTATGAATTTTCTGCGTCTGTATCAAAGTCAGTAATTTTCACGAAATTTGAATAAAACCCGCCAACTTCTTGTTCGTCTATTTCTTTGATCTCTTCTTTGTTGTGTGCAGCCTGAGCCAATAGTTTCATAGCTTGCTGTTCTTGAAACCCTCCACTGTACTGTAGAAAATCACTAGCCATTTCTTGCAACTGTCTATTTGGAACTAGCTTACTAACAGCCGGTAAATTTTTGTTAGGAATGTAAAGTACTGGAACGAAATGGCTGTGAATGGCTTCAGCTTTAAATCCAATAGCTACTTTCCCGTAATACGGTGCGTGCGATGGAAGATCTTTAAAGGGAATGTCGGTAACGCAACAAAATTTATCTGTTTCAAGAGAGTCAGATATCTTCTCAGTACAAGTTGCCTTTAACATTGAAGAGTCAAGAATTAACCTTAAAGTCTCGGCTGCCTTCTCATTATCTAGCACAGGGCCCTGCTCGGTAATATCTTTAGGGCATCTAGCCTTTGACCAATCAACACCTTCAGGAGATCCTGTAAAGTGCCAGTAAATATTTGAGAAGTATCTCTGTGACATGTACCGAATCTCCCTTAAGAGGCTAACTAGGTAATACGTGTACTAGGTTTTCCATGTATTACTCTCCTATATACGCCCTTACTTTGCTTAGTGTAGTCTAACTCTACATAGTTGGCGAATGACTGGTTTGGGTCGGAAGCAACCGTTCGCTCAACGGCTACTATCGGCCAAAAGCAGACATTCAAGTCTGTAAAAAAAGTGATAGCATTTCGACATGACTACTGCAAAAGATTATTACTACTTCACAAATGTGGCACCAGATGAAGCCGGGAAAAATTACCAGCAAGCTCATCAAGCCTACATTTATGAGGGATATCCAGACGCCAAAAATATAATTAATCATATCCCCAACCTAAGCAATGACATTCTGCTTGAAGACTATATGGCTAATTTTATATCAGCTGTACCACAAGAAATTGGGGCTCGCTTGTCGAATATGTTTGTAGCGAAAATAAATAAATTTAGTGCGAATGCCTGTGCAGTACATGCTAAAGAACAATATGAAGGTGATTTGATTTATTTTTATGTGGGTTTATCTGATTTGCTTTGTCAATATGCAATTCTTTTCGAAGAGTTTCGCGAAGCGATTCGAAATGATCTGCCTGATCCCGAAAGAGAAAATTCTCTTGCTATATTTTTCGGCGATCTGGAAAAAATATCAGAAGCTCAGATCGACTGGGGAATAAACTGGAATGAAATCGAATTCAAGGACGAGACAGTTTTAAAGCCGCCAGCTCACCTTGAAGCGCAGGCGGTTGGAATTGCATGTCTTATGGACAAGGTCGTTCTCAGTCATGAAATCGCTCACCATTTACTTGGTCATACTGGTGTTAATAAAAATCTAGAACATCTAATTAAGGATCGTATAGACCCTCTTATAGCGAATGATGTTAACAACCAACACAGACGTGAAATCGAAGCAGATTTGTTGGGGCTGGCTCTTCCTCTCTGGAATACGTTTGGAAACACCTCAAATCAAACTAAGTTTGAAGTGGCAATCAGTGCCCTACTCGTTCATACAGTCTTATCTCATTTGAAATCCGACATTGATTATGAATCGAAATCTCATCCATCTGCGAGAATGAGATACGAACACGTTTGTCGATTTATCAAAGAATATCTTCAGATGCCAGAGATTGATTCTTTAATTCATGATGTGGAAAAATTTCAGATTTTTCTATCAGCTACTCAAGATCGTGGAATTGGGGTCATCGCACTCTCTAAGGCTCTAGACAAGATTAAGTGACCGAAAGTGGCCGCTAGGTGACTGTCCAGTTTGGGTCGGAAACAGCCGTTCAACTAATCGTCAAAAGAGGGCGCTCCCTTTATCTACTAGGTTACTTGAAAGTAAAAAGCTGATGCGGAGCAACTACCCAAGAAAAATTAAATCCCAATATTTGCAGTAATACGTTTAATGTCGAATATTATTAAGGTTTAAAAAATTCTTTAATCTCAGTTATCCATGAGGGGGGCGGCATATCACTGCTACCTGACAATATCTCAACGTACTTTTTAGCAAAGAGTATTTTATTTCGGCCTTCATTTTCAGAAAAAAAGTCTTTAATATCAAAGTTCCTTAAGTTATTTATGAAATCTGTATTCCCATTTTCATTTTGAATATGAAGAACGTGATACTTTTCATTGGTTGTAATGCTTTGCACAACCTCTTGGAAGATGCTTGGATTTAGGGATTGCTCTATGTCAGTATGATTTGTATCTGAATGCTGAAGAGACAAGAGTTTTGTCATTGAATTCTTACCTTCGTTACTTAACCTCTTAATTCTTAGGTTTGGGATTCCGTTACCAATTTCTGCACACCTTGTTTGGTCTGTATCTACCAAACAATAAATCTTACCTAGGTTATCCTTATCTTCTTCATCTTTAATGGGGGCTTCTAAGTAATTATACAACCTAATGACCTTCTTCTGTCCGCCCATTGGTAAGATTCTTAATTTGCTACTTACAATTTCTTCTGCAAAGAAATGCTCAAAATAGATTTTTTCACTTTCCCCTTCGCAGATTAACCAGTTATAAGGTTGTGTATTACGGATTGAGTAAAAAATAGCTTGAACTAAATCATAGGTACTTTTGAGTATAAAGTTATGTGGAATCTCATTTTGTGAAGACTCAACATCTTTTTTTATTTTAGCTCGATAGTCAAAAAGGTCATAAGTTTCAAAATGAATTTTTTCATTTGCTTGCCTTAGAAAGTGGGCGTACCCTTCACTTACAATGGGTAAAAAACCATACCAGTGTGTAGTTATTAGTATCTGGTTATTTTTGGAAACTTCTTTTAGTTTCTCAAATTGGTCGTAACATAATGAAGTGTGCAATGAGTTTTCGGGTTCATCAACGCCCATGATAATCATTTTATCTCTGCCTGAATCCCTCTTTAAAAATGCGTACACCAAGTTTATAAGAGCTTGTCTTTTTTCTCCGGCACTTAATTCACTTACTTTTTTTTCTATTCCATTTTCTTTTTTGTATAGGATTCTTTTTTGGAAATAAACTTCTAGCACTTTGTTAACTAGGTCTGTTTGTGTGATGTTATTATATCTTACTTGACCCGTTCCATAATAATATTCGTTGTTTAATATAACCTTAATTTCATCAACAAATGATTCTAATCGCCTATTAATACCACCACTATTGTCTAGGTTCACATTTCCAAGCGCTGCTTTTATTTCGTCTTTAAGTTTTTTATCAAAAATTTTCTGCATTTCATCAGTTTCAATTTTCGTAAAGCTTTCTACTTCAAGCTCAACAGGAAGATACACGTAGGAATATAAGTTTTTTAGTTCTTGAAGGAACTTTTTCCATTCTATTTTTTCAAGAGTGTGGGCTAGTTCTGTTTTCCACTGGGATGTTACTACCTTTCTATTCCTTGGGGTCAGTTCCGACAAATCCTTGTCTAATATACTTGAAATAAATTTAATTTCCCCTTGAAAACTACCAAAATATACTTTGTGGGCTTGAGTCAAACTTGTTTCACCAAGAACCAATAAATAATGAGTGTCTTTTGTGTGAATATTTGTTGACTCTAAGCGTTCCCTTAGTTGGAAAAACTCTTTTAATGAGTGTTGGGCACCCGGTGTCAGTGCTGCCTTCTCGATAGACCAGAAAAAATCACTTAATTTTTCAAACTCTTTTT
>JAESTK010000165.1 GCA_016763645.1 Flavobacteriales bacterium | reverse complement strand
ATTCGAGCATGGTAGCGTTGGTGCCAGTGGAGATTTGGTGCAATTAGCACATTTAGCACTCTCCTTAATTGGCGAAGGCGAAGTACACTATAACGGACAAATACAGCCAATTGATAACGTTCTAAAAGAGAACGGACTAACCGCTTTCAAAATTCAAGGAAGAGAAGGTTTAGCTGTAATGAATGGTACCGCAGCTATGACGGGAATTGGTATGGTTAATTTGTTAAAAGCAAAAAACCTAATGAATTGGTCGATTGTCGCTTCAGCCATTTTGAATGAAATCGTTGAAACGTACCACGATCATTTTTCTGAAGAGTTGAATGGAGCAAAACGTCATTTTGGGCAACAAGAAGTTGCACGAATGATGCGAAAAGTGTTAGAAGGAAGTCAGCTAATCAAGACTCGTTCCGAGCATTTGTACGAAAACACAAGTAATGAGACAGTATTTAAAGAGAAGGTTCAAGAGTATTACTCTTTGAGGTGTGTTCCTCAGATAGTTGGCCCAGTTTTAGATACGATTAGATATACCGAAGGAATTGTATTAGATGAAGCGAATTCTGCTAATGATAATCCAATTATTGATGTAGCAACAAAAAACGTTTATCATGGCGGAAATTTCCACGGAGATTATGTTGCCCTAGAAATGGATAAACTAAAAATTGCCATTACAAAAATGTCGATGTTAGCCGAACGTCAAATTAATTACTTGATGAATCATAACATCAATAATAAATTGAGACCATTTGTTAATATGGGACGACTAGGGTTAAATTTTGGTATGCAAGGAGTGCAGTTCACAGCAACATCTACAACTGCAGAAAACCAGACATTATCTAACCCAATGTCTATTCACAGCATTTCGTGTAATAACGATAATCAAGACATTGTAAGTATGGGAACCAATGCGGCACAAATTACAGCAAGGGTTATTGATAACTCGTTTCAAGTGTTAGCAATAGAATTGATGACGCTCATTCAAGCTATTGATTATTTAGAATTTAGCGATAAGATGTCACCAAAATCAAAAGAAGTATTTGATAATTTAAGAAAAGTGGTGCCGCCATTTAAAAAGGACACTACAAAGTATAACGAGGTGCGAGACATGACAAACTACGTACGAAAAACAAGAATAGCAATATAAGTGCCTCTACGGGCTTTATTAATTGCTTTGATTTAATAAATTTACGCACTCAAACAAAATTATGGACTTTGCATTAGTTACAGGGGGATCAAGAGGTATAGGAAGAGCTTGTGCTTTGAAGCTAGCCGATATGGGATATAACATCCTTATCAATTACCGTTCGAATGACGAAGCGGCAGCAGAAACAAAAAAATTGGTTGAAGATAAAGGTGTTTCGTGCGAATTGTTAAAGTTTGATGTAGGTAAGAAAGATGAAATCAATTCTGCTTTAGATGCTTGGATGGACCAAGACGAAAAGAAAATTGAAGTATTGGTAAACAACGCAGGCATTCGTAAAGACCAATTGTTGATGTGGATGAAAGACGAGGAATGGCACGATGTGTTAGATATTTCGCTAAACGGATTTTTCTACATCACCCGTCCGATTGTAAACGAAATGATAAAAAGAAAGTCTGGGAGAATTGTCAATGTAGTCTCGCTTTCAGGAATCAAGGGAATGGGAGGGCAAACGAATTATTCAGCAGCAAAAGCTGCAATTATCGGAGCGACCAAAGCATTGGCTCAAGAAGTAGGCAGAAGAAATATAACGGTAAACGCTGTAGCTCCGGGGTTTATAAAAACTGACATGACCGAAGACATAGACCCGAAGCAGTTTAGGTCTTTAATCCCAGCAGGAAGATTTGGTGAGCCAGAAGAAGTGGCCAATGTAGTAGGCTTTTTGTCCTCACCCGATTGCTCGTATGTAACAGGAGCAGTTATACAAGTTAATGGAGGATTATATACTTAATGGGCGTTACAATGATAGAAAGCTTTAATGTCAAGGTTTTTCGCTTTGCGAAAAACCTATTCACACATTCTCTCATTAAAGCGTTTAAACATTAATTAGAAATGGAAAGAAGAGTTGTAATAACTGGACTAGGAATTCACTCGTGTTTAGGTTATAACCTAGATGAAGTACGTGATTCTTTGTTTAAGGGCAAATCAGGAATCGGAATAGACCCTGTTCGTACCGAAATGGGATTTAGGTCTCCTCTAACAGGAATTGTAAAACGCCCGCAATTAAAAGGCTTATTAAAAAGAAGAGATAGAGTAGGAATAGCAGAAGAAGGCGAATATGCGTATATGGCGACTATTGAAGCACTAGAAAATGCTAAAATGGATATGGACTTTCTACTAAAAAACGAAGTTGGTATTTTATATGGGAATGATAGCTCCGCAAGAGCAGTTATAGAGTCAACAGATATTATTCGCGAAAAAAAAGACACAATGCTTATTGGTTCTGGGTATATTTTTCAGTCGATGAACTCAACCATTACCATGAACCTTTCTACAATTTTTAAGCTGAGAGGCATAAATATGACTATCAGTGCTGCTTGTGCTAGTGGTTCTCATGCCCTAGGACTGGGGTTAATGTACATTAAGAATGGATTGCAAGATGCAATTATTTGTGGAGGGGGTCAAGAAGTTAATCCTCACTCTATGGGAAGTTTTGATGGATTGAGTGCTTTTTCCATAAACACGGAAGACCCAACAAAAGCAGCTCGTCCTTTTGATAGAGATAGAGACGGTTTAGTTCCCGGAGGAGGTGCCGCGACAGTGATTCTTGAAGAATACGAAAGTGCAGTAAAACGTGGAGCACCAATTTTGGGTGAATTAGTTTCGTATGGTTTCTCATCTAATGGCGATCATATTTCAAATCCAAATGTTGAAGGTCCTTCTCGTTCACTTGAAAGAGCGTTAAAACAAGCTGGGTTACAGGCAAAAGACATTGATTATATTAATGCTCATGCCACATCTACACCTGTTGGTGATGCGAACGAAGCGATGGCAATTGACGCGATTTTTGGTAACTCGAAACCCTATGTGAGTTCAACTAAATCAATGACTGGCCATGAGATGTGGATGGCAGGTGCTAGTGAAATAGTATATTCTATGCTGATGATGCAGAATAATTTTATTGCACCAAACATCAATTTTGAAAATCCAGACGAGGCATCTGCAAAATTAAATATCGCTGCAAAGACAATTGAAACGAATATTGATATATTTTTGTCGAATTCTTTCGGATTCGGAGGAACAAATTCGCCTTTAATAGTAAAGAAATTGTAACATGACAAAAGAAGAGGT
>JAESTK010000026.1 GCA_016763645.1 Flavobacteriales bacterium | reverse complement strand
AGAAGACATAGCAAAACGACTTATCGACTATGGTTTTCACGCCCCAACAGTTTCATTTCCTGTAGTAGGAACATTAATGGTTGAGCCAACCGAGAGCGAATCGAAAGAAGAGCTCGATCGTTTTTGTGATGCGATGATCTCCATTAAAAATGAAATTCTAGAAATCGAAAATGGAGGGGCCGATCAAGAAAACAATGTATTAAAAAATGCGCCACATACTGCAGCTATAGTAACTGCTGATAATTGGGAGTATCCGTACAGCAGAACGAAAGCCGCTTATCCTTTGCCTTGGCTGCATAATAGCAAATTTTGGGTATCTGTTAGCAGAATTGATGATGCTTATGGCGATAGGAATTTAATATGCACCTGCCCGACCATTGAAGAATATGAATGTACTTTGAGCGAGTAAGAAAATATGGGGTAAACATACACCTGCAATTGCACAATAACTAAAATTATATTTTTGAACGAGTGCTATTGTATTTATAAAGGGTATGAATTATTTACTTTGTTTACTATTTTTGGAGTCCTAAAATTATTGTAAGCGATATTATGTTAACACCAATCAACCAACAGACGTTTTTTTCTACCACAGTAATTTTATATTTTCGCACCAATATTCTTTTTGAATATAAATTAAGGAAACATAAAACATTTTAACCAACCAACTATTATGAAAAAAATTTACACGATTGCATTAGCCATCTTTGCATTTGGTACTTTATCTGCTCAAACAACATCAGGGCAAACAAGTTCGAAAAAGCAAGTAATGAAAACTACAAAAAGTGCGCCAATGCCGATGTACAAAATGACTACGAAAGAAGCTACTAAAAAATCTAAAAGTCCAACCACTAAGATAAAAGCGGTTGAGAACAAAAAGAAAGTTAAAACTCAATCTAAATAATTTTAAAACTAGAAACTATGAAAATTATTACAAAATTATTTACTCTAATTGCTGCACTATTTGTGGCTCAAACAGTAAATGCCCAGTGCCCTGCTGGACAATTAGATGTCGAAATGGATTTTACAACTGACGCTTGGGGCTATGAGGTCTATTGGGAAGTAGTGCCTTTAGGTGGCACTTGTGGTACTGGAACGGTTGCATCAGGTGGAAATGCCGCTGTTGGATGTGCTGGTGCTGGTCTACAGACTATTACTGCAGGAGGCTATGGAAACAGCACTACAGTAAACGAGTCAATTGGCTGCCTTACTGAAGGAGGTCAATACGACCTTATTATGGTTGATGATTGGGGAGATGGGTTAACCGTTGTTGATTTAGTTATTGGTGGTGTTCCTGTGTCAAGTTTCGCTCCGACATTAGGGGATGAAACATTTACATTTACTGTCAGTATCCCCGAAAACAATTTAGTAATGGATAGCATTTTTTACAACGGTGCTAGCGATATAACGGAACAAGATGTTTACTTCTTCCAAATCCCGTTAAAACACGCTAAATTAGATACTATGTATTTTGGCGCTGGTTTTACCAATAGAGGCACAAATGATCAAGCAAACACAACTTTTTCGGTAGATGTTTCTGGGGCTTTTCCTTACAGTGAGAACATCAATATTGGTACTTTAAACGCGGGGGCATCCTTTATAATAGATTCGTTATTTGTTTCTTACTCAGGAATGAAACAAATGGGAAGTTACGATTTCGATTTTACCGTGCAATCAGACTCTACAGATGAATTACCTATAGACAATGTTTGGATGCACTCTATCGAAGTTACTGATACGGTATATGCAAGAGATAACAATAATCTTGATGCTGGTTGGGCAAGTCAGGCTAATCCTTCTTCAAATCAAGTTGACGCACTTGCTTGTTCTTATTACATTAATGCCGATGATATTGCCTCTTCAATATCTGTAAGGCTTTATGATTTTTCACAAGTTGACGGTGATATTGGTGCAATTATTCAATTAATTGTTTACGATGGGAACTTTGACCCGGTGTATAAATCGGATTATCATATAGTAGATGCGTCAGACGTAACTACTGGAATGTTAACTTTACCTTTAATATTAGACGCTAACGATGTTCCTCTAACTGGTGATGCTGCAATTCCTGCTGGATTTTATAATGCAGGGATTTCTATTTTAAGTGGTGTTGCTATGGTTGGCATTGATCCGGAGCAAACTGCTGCAGCTCAAACAGTATATACTCGCAATAACGGAACATGGTTTTACACAACAGGGTCTATTTATCAAATTAGGTTAAATGTAAAAACCGACCCTTGTAATATATTAACACTGAATTCCACCGTAAATGATATTAGCTGTAGTGGTAATAACGATGGAGAAATAGATCTTATCCCTTTAAACGGAACTGCCCCATATACTTACAGTTGGGATAATTCTGAAACTACCTCAAGTATCTCAAATTTATCTGTTGGTTCTTACATTGTAGCTGTTACCGATGATAACGGATGTATTGTTGAAGGATTATATATTGTAAATGAGCCAACCGCGTTATCAACTACAGTAACAGCTAATGATGCTTCATGCGGTCTTAATAACGGTGACGCATCTGCTTCAGTTAGTGGTGGTACTGCTCCTTACAACTATTTTTGGAACAATACTATAAACACCTCCTCTATTAGCAACCTAGTGGCTGGTACTTATGGTATTACAATTACAGATGATAATGGATGTACTGCTTCTGCTTCTGATGTGGTTAGTACAACTACTTCTACTGTAACATTGAGTATCTCAGTTACATCTAACGATGCTTGTGGGTACGATATGGGTAGCGCTTTAGCTACTGCTTCATCAACAGGTGGAGCTGTTTCTTTTATGTGGGATAACGGTGATGTAACTGATACAATTATTGATCTTGCAGTTGGAACTTATACTGTTACTGCTACAGATGCTGATGGATGTACGTCCTCTGCAATGATTACCATTACTGAAATGCTTCCTGCTGTAACAGCCTCTGTTTCTACTACAGATGCTGGTTGTAGCGCTTCTGATGGTACAGCTACTGTTTCTATGAGTACTACTTACACTTATCTTTGGGACGATGGTTCGGCTCAAACTACTGCTACAGCAACTGGATTAGATGCAAACGTTTATTTTGTAATGGTTACCGATACCGTTACTACTTGCGTTGGTGGATGGTTAGCTTACGTTAACAATCCTGCTACCTCTATTACCTTAGCCACTACTATTACTAATGTAGATTGTTACGGAAATGGAAATGGTGAAATTATAGCTGAAGTTACTAGTACTACATTAACTATGGGTTATAGCGTATGGACTACTAGTGGAGATAGTATTACTACTATTGTTTCAGCCTTCGCTGAAACAATCTCTAATTTAAATGCTGATGAATACATCGTTTTTGGTTTTGACATGAACGGTTGTGCGACTTCTTCAATTGTTACAATTACAGAACCAGCAATGCTTATGGTTAGCACTTCTGTTACTGCAGATGCCACTTGTAACGGTGATTCTGATGGTGCTGCGATGGCTATGGCGATGGGTGGAGCTTCTGGTTTTACATATATGTGGGACAACAGTTCTACAACAAATACCGCTACTGGACTAACCAGTGGAAATAGCAATGTAACTGTTACTGATGCAAACGGATGTATGCAGACTGCTTCTGCAATGATTGCTGAACCTTCTGCTATTGATTTAAATATTTCGTCTGGAGATCTTTCTTGCAACGGAATGAACGATGGGTGGATTGACATTCTTACTTCTGGTGGTGGTGCTGGTGGATATACTTACTCTTGGGATAATGGATTAGCCGCTATGGCAAATCAAACAGGATTAAGCGGGAACACATACAACGTAACTGTAACGGATGCTAACGGGTGTACTGCAATGGGTAGTGCTGTCGTTACTGATCCTGCGGCTCTAAATGTAACTGTTACTGCTACTGATGATTTTATTTGTCTAGGTGCTGCTGATGGCGCGGCTACTGCTACAGCAACTGGTGGAACAGGCTCCATTAGTTACTTCTGGTCTAACGGTGGAACGGGCAACACTAATTCAACTTTAGCGGCCGGAACTCACTCTGTAATGATTATTGACGCAAACGGTTGTTCTGCAACATCAAATGCAGTTACTATTACTGAAGCCGCTACTGCTGTTATGGCGATGGTTACTGGAACTAACGAATCTTGTTTCGGTTGTTCTGATGGTACTGCGATGGTTATGGCGATGGGTGGCACTGCGCCATATACGTACGCTTGGAATGTTCCTGGCAACACAGCTTCATTATCTGGGTTGACTTGTCCTTCATCTACTATTATTAGTAATATAACTGATAGTGAAGGGTGTACTGATTCTGGATCTTATAGCTTTATTTGTGATGACATCGATGCAATTGAAGAAGTTAACAACTTGTCTTCAATGGTTGTTTATCCTAATCCAAACAATGGTGTGTTTAACGTTGAGGTAAATGCTACTGAAACTGCTGAGTATACTTTTATCGTTAGAAACGT
>JAESTK010000164.1 GCA_016763645.1 Flavobacteriales bacterium | reverse complement strand
CTTCTCAGTCGATTCGAGAAATCCTTGAAAAGCATAAAATTGATGCAGTTTTGCCAACCATGGGAGGGCAAACAGCACTTAACCTCTGTATCGAATGTGATAATTTAGGTATTTGGGAAGAATTTGGGGTAAAAATAGTTGGGGTAAATATCGATGCTATTGAGGTAACTGAAGATAGAGAGAAGTTTCGTAATCTGATGTTGGATATTGGTATTCCGATGGCTCCTCAGGCAACTGCAAAATCGTTTTTAGAAGGTAAAGAAATTGCTCAAAAATTTGGCTTTCCACTATGTATTCGTTCTTCATTTACGTTGGGCGGAACAGGGGCTGCAGTTGTGCATGACGAAAATAAATTTGACAAACTCTTAGATTCTGGACTGCATAGTTCACCGATAAAAGAGGTGATGATTGATAAAGCGTTACTCGGCTGGAAGGAGTTTGAATTAGAGCTTTTGCGTGATGCAAATGATAATGTAATTATTATTTGTTCTATCGAGAATTTAGACCCGATGGGAATTCATACGGGAGATTCGATTACAGTGGCTCCTGCCATGACCTTGTCTGACACAACTTATCAGCGAATGCGTAACATGGCTATCAAAATGATGAGGTCTATTGGCGATTTTGCAGGTGGATGTAATGTTCAGTTTGCGGTAAGTCCTGATGATGAAGAAAAGATAATCGCTATTGAGATTAACCCTAGAGTTTCTCGTTCGTCTGCTTTGGCTTCAAAAGCTACCGGTTATCCGATTGCGAAAATTGCTGCTAAATTAGCAATAGGCTATCATTTAAATGAGTTAGATAATCAAATTACAAAATCAACATCAGCGTATTTCGAGCCAACGTTAGACTATGTAATTGTTAAAATCCCTCGGTGGAACTTCGATAAATTTGTTGGTGCAGATAGAGAAGTTGGGCTTCAGATGAAATCTGTTGGTGAAGTAATGGCAATTGGTAGAACGTTTCAAGAAGCATTACAAAAGGCTTGTCAATCGCTCGAAATCGGCAGAAACGGATTGGGTGCAGATGGTCGGGAGTTAAAAAGTAGAGATGCCGTGTTGTATAGCTTACAACACCCAAGTTACGATAGAATATTCCACATTTATGATGCTATCAAAATGGGGATTCCATTCAAGAAAATTCATGAAATTACCAGAATAGATAATTGGTTTTTACATCAAATTGATGAATTGTTAAGCATAGAAAAAGAGATTGAAAAGTACACTGTAGAAGATATTCCGAAAGGATTGTTATACGATGCGAAACAGCGGGGTTATGCCGATAGACAGATTGCACATTTAGTAAAATGTAAAGAAAGTGAAGTCTTCGAAAAGCGAAACGACTTAGGTATAAAACGCGTTTACAAACTTGTTGATACTTGCGCTGCGGAGTTCGAAGCAAAAACACCGTATTATTATTCGACTTTCGAAGATGAAAACGAATCGGTAAGAAGTGAAAAGAAAAAAATAATCGTTTTAGGAGCTGGTCCAAACCGAATAGGTCAAGGCATCGAATTTGATTATTGTTGTGTTCACGGTGTTTTGGCAGCCAAAGAATGTGGCTATGAAACCATCATGATAAATTGCAACCCCGAAACGGTATCAACAGATTTTGATACATCCGATAAGTTGTATTTTGAACCCGTTTTTTGGGAACACATTTATGACATTATTCTTCACGAAAAGCCAGTAGGAGTTATTGTGCAGCTTGGTGGACAAACGGCATTGAAACTCGCTGAAAAGCTTGACCGATATGGAATTAAGGTTATTGGAACTTCCTTTGATGCGCTCGATTTGGCAGAAGATAGAGGTCGTTTTTCTAACTTATTACTGGAGAAAGGAATAGCTTTCCCGAAATTTACGACAGTAGATAGCGCTCAAGAAGCCGTTGAAAAAAGTAAGGACTTAGGTTTTCCTTTGTTGGTTCGCCCGTCTTATGTGTTAGGAGGGCAGGGAATGAAAATCGTAATTAACGAGGATGAATTGGAGCAACATGTAACCAAAATCCATATCCAAATGCCTAACAATAAAATCTTGTTAGACCATTATTTAGCTGGTGCAATTGAGGCAGAATCTGATGCAATTTGCGATGGAGAAAATGTGTATATCATAGGTATTATGCAGCATATTGAACCTGCAGGTATTCATTCCGGAGATTCTTATGGGGTATTGCCACCATATAATTTAGGTGACTTTATTATCCAGCAAATTGAGGACATTACTAAGAAAGTTGCACTTGATCTAAAAACTGTTGGTCTGATAAATATGCAGTTTGCCATTAAAGATGATAAAGTTTATGTGATTGAAGCAAATCCAAGAGCTTCTCGTACCGTTCCGTTTATTGCTAAAGCGTACCAAGAACCTTACGTGAACTACGCAACTAAAGTCATGTTAGGCGAGAAAAAAGTAACCGATTTCGATTTCAAGCCACGAAAGAAAGGGTACGCAATAAAAATTCCAGTATTCTCGTTTGACAAGTTTCCAAATGTGAACAAAGAATTAGGCCCAGAAATGAAATCGACAGGAGAAGCCATACAGTTTATTGATGATTTACGTGATCCATTCTTTACCAAAATTTACGCTGAAAGAAACTTATACCTTAGCCGATAATGGGGTTATTGAAAACTATATTTGGAATAGTTTTATTCTACTACGCCTTCAAGTTTATTGCTCGATTGTTTTTTCCGTTTTTACTGAAGTCATTTGTAAATAAAGCACAACGAAATATGCAGGATCAGTTCAATCAACAACAAAACAAACAGAACCGTAAAGAGGGTGAAGTACATATAAAAAGTAAACAACAATCGAGTGCGCATCAGGTAGAAGCCGAAGATGTAGATTATGAGGATGTTAACTAGCTTTCGTTAAAAACATATATTCGTATCGAAATACACCTTACGTAATGAAAGAATTTGATTTTAAAAAATTACTCCCTCACCTTTTGGTTGTGGTTGGGTTTTTGGTAATAACGCTTGTTTATTTTTCGCCTGTATTAAAAGGTTATAAGCTGAAACAAGGGGACATCAAGAATTTTAAGGGGATGTCGAAAGAAATTTTTGACTATCGTGAAAAAACTGGGGAAGAAGCCCTTTGGACCAACTCAATGTTTGGAGGAATGCCTGCTTATCAAATTTCGTTTAAAAAAAGCGGAAACTTAGTTTATTATGTAGATAAGGTTCTAACACTTGGTTTGCCAAGTCCTGCTAAATTTTTATGGTTGTATTTAATTGGTTTTTACATTCTGCTTAGTTGCATGAAAATAGACCCATTACCAAGTGCAATTGGAGCAGTAGCTTTTTCTTTTTCGTCTTATTTTTTCATTATCCTCGAAGCGGGGCACAATACAAAAGCTCATGCAATTGCGTATATGGCTCCTGTTTTAGCAGGGTTTATCGTTTCGTACAGAGGAAAACATTTGTTGGGCGCAGCTATCACAGCCTTATTCTTCGCGTTAGAATTAAAGGCGAATCACCTCCAAATTACGTATTACTTAGGAATGGTTCTCGGAATTTACGGAGCGTTCAAATTGTATGAAGCAGTGAAATCTAAAGATTTTCAGCCATTCATAAAGTCGTCAAGTTATTTGCTGTTAGCAATTGTTTTAGCATTGGGGACTAACGTCACCAACATTTGGTCAACGTATGAATATGGAGAATACACAACAAGGGGAAAATCAGAACTCGCTATTTTAAACAAGAAAAACCAAACATCTGGATTAGACAAAGATTATGCAACAGCGTGGAGCTATGGTGTAGATGAAACATTCACTCTACTCGTTCCCGATTTTCAAGGAGGAGAGTCGGCAGGAATAGCAAGTAGCCCAAAATTACTGGAAGGTGCCCCCGCTCAGTATAAACAACTACTAGGCTATGCCCAAAAATATCATGGCGACCAACCTTTTACATCAGGGCCAGTTTATGTTGGCGCCATTGTCTGTTTCCTATTTATTTTCGGATTAATTTTCGTTGAGGGCTCATTAAAATGGGCAATGTTATTGGCCACAATTTTATCAATAATGCTGGCATGGGGAAAGAATTTCATGCCTCTTACTGATTTTTTCTTAGATACCATCCCTGGTTACAACAAGTTTAGAGCAGTGTCTATGATTTTGGTGATTGCCGAATTAACCATTCCAGTTCTCGCTTTTGTTGCGCTAGACAGGGTGTTAAAATCCGCAGAAGACATAAAAAAGAACATCAAAAAATTATACATTGCAATTGGCGTGTCTGCAGGAATAGCCCTGTTAATCGCAATTATGCCCACAACGTTTACCGACTTTTCTAATTCTACTGCAGACGCTATGCTCGGACAGCAGCTGCAAGAGCAAGCAGGAATGCCCGCGACCCAACTTTCTGGATTTTTCGATCAGGTCGAAGAGATAAGAATTGGCATTACAATTTCGGATGCATGGAGAAGCTTTTTGTTTATTGTTCTTGCCGGAGGGTTAATTTGGATGTTTGTTCAGGGCAAATTAAAGCAAAATCTGTTCTTGGGAAGCTTAGCGATTTTGGTGCTGTTCGATATGTGGTCGGTTAACAAACGCTATTTGAATAATGAAAAAGACGGTAGTAAATACATACAATGGGAAACGAAAATTGCAAACGCGACACCCTATCAAATAACACAAGCAGACCAACAAATTTTGCAAGACAAAGACCCACATTACCGTGTTTGGAATACAACAACTCGGTTAGACCAAGATGGACGAACACCTTATTTTCATAAATCTATAGGAGGCTATCATGGTGCAAAATTAAAACGCTTTCAAGAACTGGTCGATTTGCATTTAAACAAGCAAAACATGAAGGCATTTGATATGCTGAACACCAAATATCTTATTGTACAAGGTGAGCAAGGTGGATTAAGGGCTCAACAAAACCCAAACGCATTGGCAATGCTTGGTTTGTTGATGAAATTATAATAGTGGCGAATGCGGATGAAGAAATTACAAAATTGAATGATATTAATCCCGCCAATCAATGTATTGTTGATGTACGTTTTAGCGACCAAGTTTCAGGTATAGAAAAGGGCAGCGGTAATGGAACTATTAAACTTGATAGCTATGATCCTAAAGACCTTGTTTACTCTTCTAATTCACAAAAAGATAGAATCGCAGTGTTCTCTGAAATATACTACGACAAAGGCTGGAATGCTTATATCGATGGGCAATTAGTCCCTCACTTTAGATGTAATTACGTCCTTCGAGGATTGAAAATCCCAGCAGGACAACATAAAGTTGAGTTTAAGTTTGAGCCTACTGTATATTCTGTAGGCGAGAAAGTTTCGTTAGTTTGTTCGCTGTTGCTACTAATAGGCGTTGGATTTGTAGGTTACAAAGAGATGGCGATTGGAAGTTCGAAGCTTGAGGAAATGATTTAATCAGAAACTTTGTTAAAAGTTTTGGGTGAGGTGTAGATAACGAATTTCGGTTTTTGACCATTCGGTCAAAATGAAACGAGCGAAATATCTCGATGGCTCTGCCTCGAGGATAGTTCGTTTCAAGAAATTCTTTTCCTCTATCCTTTCAACATAAACACTGGAATTACAACAAAAAGTAGGACAATTTTTCTAAGAACCTGAGTTCGATTCTTAATCAGTTTGTTTTTAATGAGTTACATTTAATCAATCCCTCCGTTCGAGAATACTCGAAGTCTTTTCTAACGGAGAATTCCCTCTTGGAGACTCCGAATATATTCGGACTGGTTAGGGAGATTGACCAAGTGCTTTTTGATGCGAACTCAATTAAAGCACTATAAATCAACCACTTATTT
>JAESTK010000163.1 GCA_016763645.1 Flavobacteriales bacterium | reverse complement strand
CCTTCTTCCATTGGAATAAATTCTTTCATACTCGCTAAATTCACTTGCGCCTTTATGGATCCCATCATATTTGGATCAGAAACTGGAGTTTTAACATTCATTTTAATATCCACAGGGTTGTCGCCCATTTCGACATGAAACTGCGCAATATCCACAATCGTATTGTCTTCGCTCCCTCCAGGGTTTTTAACATTTACCTTTATCTGAATGTTATCAACTGATTTCGGCAAGTCGGGATATTTAAACATTGCATTTTCAACCAATAGATTTAAATCAAAAGCTGGCAATGAACCATCTGCACCGTAGGTTCCTTTTGCCGTTCCGTTAAAGGCAACTTTGCCTTCCGTTTTAACATCGGCAAAATCGGTTAGGTAAACAGCAGGCACCAACGACAACAAACTCTTAAAATCGGGCTTGTTTGTTTGAAATGATAAATCTAACTCAATGTCATCGGTTGGCATAGCGACCCAGCCATCGAAAGCTAACTCAAAAGCATTGATTCTGAAACTATTTTCCTTAAAAGTGTATTTAGCATTCGGATTGTCGATTTCAATGTCAAATTTTGTTTCGATATTGGCTTTGTTCAAGTATTTTATTCCGTCCATTCTAACCGTAATCTCTTCTATTGAGGTAAGTGTATTTAACAAGAAAATATCTTGGGTAAAATCTCCGTCTCCTTCATGCGAAAAGTTCTTGATTTCTGCGTACATATTTCCAGGTCTGTCATCGTAAACGACATTGATGTTTTTGAACGCATAATGCTCTAAACCTAAGCTGAATTTTGTTTCCTCTGTGGGAGCTTCTTCTACAATTTCTTCCTCTTCTTCGCCTGTTGACTTAACTATATCCCAGTTTGCCGTGCTGTCTTTTAAAACAATTGCATTGGCTGTAACATCAATCAATTCAAATGAAATGATTTTGATAGTTTCGCCATCAATAACACTATTGATATCCAAAGTTGTTTGAAGCGTGCCGATACTTGCTAAAGTAACACCTTCAAATTCGCCAACACCAACTACAGAAACATCATTTATGCTAAACATAAAGTTTGGAAAAGTTGAAATGATGCTTAAATCAAAATCTCCGAAGTCGATTGTTGCATTCAAGTTATTATTTGCTTCGTCTTTTACTAATTGAATAATATCGTCCTTGAATATTATTGGCAACACAACAATCGCTGCGATTAATAAAATGAAAACTACTCCTACTATTTTTAATACTTTTTTCATCTGTTATTCTATTTTTAATTCGTTTTCTGATTTAGCAAAAAACACTTGACCAATCCGGTCAATATGCTCTTTCAATTCAATATTTTGAATGTCGTTGAAATTAGCAATATCAATAAAATAAGGTGTTGGAAGCTCATCCAATTCCAATAGTAATTTACCCGTTATATCTTTCTCTGAAAAATAAGCTAAATCTATATCAGAGCCTTTTTCATAACTTCCTTTTGCTCTAGATCCATATATCTTTACAGATTTTACATCTTCGTGTTTTCTAAAGACAGCATTGATAAGCTCAATAACGGTATGTTCTAAACCAAATTTCACCTATACCTTTTGTTCTAAAAACTCATAAAGTTGTACGACCTCTTTGTGGTAACAACTAACAATGTGTTCAACGGCTTTCCTTGCACGAGAATCATCATAGGTATGCGCCATTAAATTTCTGTCCTCCAACATATCTATCCAAGCCTGTCCGTTTTCAATTATTTTAAGATTAAAAGCATGCTTTATAACCTCTCTAGGTAGATTTGCTTCTTCAACACCACCATATTTCAGGTAATCTTTTATTGTTTTCCACGCTAATTCGAAAGTAAACTCAAAAGTTTGAATTAGCGCCATTTGATACAATTCATTCTGCTTATCTTTTGCTAATGCTGACAACGCGAACTCAAATTTAGTTTTTGCCTTTCCTAGATTTTGAAAACGCTGCTTCCATCTTATATCTTTTTCTTCACTCATCGCTTAATTCATTTTCTGATTTAGCAATAATTGTGGTTACAGCTGCATCTCCCGTAACGTTTACTACTGTCCTGCACATATCTAAAATACGGTCTATCGGGAATATTATTGCTATCCAAGCAGGGTTTAAACCAACAGATTCCAATACTACCATCATCAACACCAAACCTGCGCTTGGTATAGCTGCAGCACCAATAGAAGCCAATGTTGCAGTACCTACTATAATAGCTTGTTGCGCTATAGATAAATCAATCATGTGGAATTGCGCCATGGCAACAACTGCAACCGCTTGGTAGAGACTTGTTCCATCCATGTTTACTGTTGCGCCAATAGGCAAAACAAAACTTGCCGTTGATTTTGATGCGCCAATGTTCTTCTCCAAACAATCCATAGTAACGGGTAAAGTTGCCACGGAACTACTCGTAGAAAAAGCTGTGATTTGTGCATCTCGGATACCTCCCAAGAATTTTTTGAACCCCATACCTGCAAGTGCTCTAACAATTATAGGATAAACCACAAAGGCCATTGTCAATAGACCCGCAACAACTACTAAACCATACCACAAATAGAATTTCATCAGTTCGGCAAACTTAGAAGGGTCACTTCCTGCTGCTTTCACAATTTGCCCTGCCATGAGTGCAAAAACAAAAAATGGCATCGCTTTCATAATAACCATTACCATTTTCACAAACACTTCATTAAAGCCTTCAACCAACCCAATGAGGGGCTTTGCTTTATCTTCGGGTATCATAGAAAGCATGATCCCGAAAAAGATTCCAAAGAAAATTATTTGAAGCATCTTACCATCAGTAAGTGATTGAAAAATATTAGACGTAAATACGTCTTCCAAAGCACTTAATGGACCTTTATTACTTTGCCCTGCCTTTTTGTCCATTTTATCAGTTACCCAATCGTTAAACTTTTCTCCTTTCATTCTTGCACTGACTTCTGCTATTTGCTTTGAATACTTCGGGTCTTCAAGGAATCTAATATCATCAACTCGTTGCACTTGCGGATTGTCTGCCAGCCATAACTCATACGCAATTCGGTTTTCAATTCTAATGGAATTGTCTTGATGTTCACCTGGTTTCACAAGGTTTACAAACACTAAACCTAGTGTAACGGCAAATAATGTGGTAATCAAGTATAGGCCAAGCGTTTTAATCCCCATTCGCCCGAGCTTGGTAATATCTTTTAATGAAATAACACCTGAAATAATAGAAAATAACACCAACGGTACAGCAATCATTTTCAGTAAACTGATAAAAATATTTCCAAATGGATTGATGTAATCCATCGTAAATTTAGTCCAATCGTTAGTAACCGCGAACCATGCGTAAACAGCTCCAACAATTAACCCAATAATTACCTGCCAATGTAAGCCTAGTTTTTTCATTCTATTTTTTTCTTAACCACAAAGCTCTCAAAGTTTTTACACAAAGGTCACAAAGTACCATTATATAACCCTTTTGATGCCATTTTTTAACAATGAAACATTAAAATTAATGAGTAGTCCTAACTTATAATTCCCGAGTTTCATGTAGGTAAGCGTTTGTGCTAAATGAACATCATTTAAAATTTCTACACTCTTTAACTCAATCACAACTTTATTTTCCACCAATAAATCAATTCTATACCCACACTCCAGCTGAACTTCTTCAAAAACTAAAGGCATCGGTTGCTCCTTTTGAACTTTTAAGCCTACTTGGGTTAGCTTATAAAATAGACATTCTTGACATGCGCTTTCAAGTAAACCTGGACCAAGATATTTATGAACCTCAATCGCTTGACCAATTATCTTATTTGCTATTTCGTTTTCAGTCATTTAAAATTCCTCTGAGACCTTTGTGCCTTCTTAGTGTTCTTCGTGGTTAGCCACTTGCACTACAATTTAGTCGTTTTATTTCTTAATAAATGATCGACTATTACAAGTGCAGCCATTGCTTCTACTATTGGAACTGCGCGCGGCACAACACAAGGATCATGCCTACCTTTGCCCTCAAGAATTACTTTGTTTCCGTCTTTATCTACAGAGTCTTGAGGTTGCATAATAGTCGCGACTGGTTTAAAAGCAACGTTAAAATAAATATTTTCTCCGTTTGAAATACCACCCTGAATACCTCCTGAATTATTTGTTTTTGTAACCGTTTTTCCGTTTTTAAATTCGAATAAATCGTTGTGTTCGCTACCCTTCATCGTAATTCCTGAAAAACCTGAGCCATACTCAAACCCTTTTACCGCGTTTATTCCGAGCATGGCTTTAGCTAGATCTGCGTGAAGCTTATCAAAGACTGGCTCACCCAACCCAAGAGGCACATTCTGAATAACACATTTTACAGCTCCACCAATAGTGTCACCCTCTTTTCGTACCGCTTTAATTCTTGACTCCATCGCTGTGGCAATCATTTCATCAGGACAGCGAACTGGGTTAGATTCAATTTTAGAAAAGTCAAGTTCGTTATAGTCTTTTAACAGTTTTATATCTCCTACCTGTGAAACATAAGCTGTAATTTTTATCCCGTAATGTGCCAACAACAATTTAGCTATTGCACCACCAACAACTCTACAAGCGGTTTCTCTTGCAGACGAACGTCCGCCACCACGATAATCGCGATTGCCATATTTTTCGTGATAGGTAAAATCCGCATGAGATGGTCGAAATAAATCTTTTATGTGAGAATAATCTTGACTTTTCTGATTTTGATTTTTAATTACAAAACCTATTGGTGTACCTGTAGTTTTCCCTTCAAATATTCCTGATAAAAATTCGACTTCATCGTCTTCCTTTCGTTGAGTTACGATTGCTGACTGTCCTGGACGCCTTCTTGATAATTCGTTTTGAATGAAATCAAAATCAATTTCTAATCCTGCTGGGCAGCCGTCCATAACACCACCAAGAGCTACACCATGAGATTCTCCAAAAGTTGTAAGCCGAAAAAGTTGTCCGAAAGAATTACCTGCCATATCCAACAAATTTATGATTTAATCTATACTTATGGCAATCTCACAAAATCTTTACTGTAGGTTTTAAAAGACTTATAAACAGTTTTAGCTCGCAATTTTACTGCGTTACAACGAGCTTAATTATAGTCACTTCTTCATCACACGAAAGTTGTGCTTGGTAAAGCCCTGTAGGTAGTGAAACTTCTATCAATTGCTTGTTTTTATGAATAGTTTGCGAATGAACCAACTTACCATCATTAGCAAAAACATTTAATGTTGCCTCTCCTTGGTAGTTATGCTCGACATAAACTTCTCCTTTCGATGGGTTCGGAAAAATTGAAACTCCATTAAAATATTTTGAATCTTCAATTGATAATGGCACTCCATCGACATTGATATTATCTAAATAAAAATTATTTCCATAGGCATTGATTGCAACAAACCGAAGCATAATCTGTTGACCATCATAAGCGGAAAGGTCTATTTCATTATCAACAGACCAATCAGCACAATCAGTAGGCTCCCACCAAGAACCCTGCTCGGTTACTGTTTCTAAATCTGCACCGAAAGCCTCATATAACTGGGTCCAATTTTGCCCGCAATCTGTAGAAGCATCTATCTTAAATCCATCAGCATATGCATCACTATATTTTGCATATGCATAATCATAATATAGCTTAGCACTCGAAACATTACTTAAATCGATATATGGTGTTATAAGTTGAGCTTCATCTCCAACTTGATCTATCTCGAAGTGGTTAACTGTAGAAACAAAACTTGGGGTACAATCTGGACCATAATTTACAGATGTTACTCCCCAATTAAATGTATTACTATCGTTCTGCAATATCCAATCTGGATCGAAACCTGATTCAAAATCTTCTAGCAAATCGAAATTTACTATCGGGTCACTATAGGTAATTAGGGCAATGTAACTCTGCGTGCTTGCGCCATAACTGTCTGTAATCGTTAGCTCTACATCATATTCTCCGGGCGTAGAATAAACCACTAAAGGATTTCTATCTGTTGATGTGCCTGGAACTCCTCCGGGAAAAGACCAACTCCAAGTTGGATTTTGATTACTGATAACAGAGTAATCGAAAAACTGAATAGAATTATCGAAGCAATTAGCTGTTAATTTATTAGCTGAAATTTGCGCTTGAGGCGAGGAATTCTCATAAAATTCAACTTCGTAAACA
This sequence comes from Flavobacteriales bacterium, assembly GCA_016763645.1. Classification (GTDB taxonomy): domain Bacteria; phylum Bacteroidota; class Bacteroidia; order Flavobacteriales_G; family NORP312; genus NORP312. Next base: position 6,994 of record JAESTK010000163.1, on the reverse strand, counting down.
CTTCTACTTGTTGCGTTACGCAATTTTTCACTATCATAATTAGGAACTAACTTGGTTGAGTGGCAATCTACTGGCAAATCGACATTAAATAGCTCCCAGTCGCTTAGCGTGTTATTGATGTAGTACACAGCTCTTCTTGTCCCTATATAAATTCCCCCATCTGTACCTCTCTGATGAACGATATTGGTAATTCCTTCTCCATCTAATGTTGAGGTTGTAATATTATTCCATGTTTGCCCAGCATCAATAGATTTATAAACCATTTGCCCATCTGTATCGGTACTACCTCCATAGTAAGAAGTTCTTGCTAACCACAATGTGTTTTCGTCATTACTACTAACAGCGATATCTATAGGAATCCAAATATTACCTCCAAATTCTGCTGAAGAAGGAGTTATTTCAAGCCAATTCAACCCAGCATCTACAGTACGCCAAACCTTTTTATCGCCCCACCAGTCTGAATAAGTAACCACATACATTACATCAGGATTTGTCCATGATATTTGCACTTTCATTACTTCTGCATCAAATTGATGCACCAAAGAATAAGTAACACCATAATCGGTAGACTTAAGCAAGTTCTTGTTTCTACCAAAGTAAATGTGATTATAACACCTTGGATCTGAAGCAAAATTACTTGACATTCCTACTATGTAGCTTGAATTTGGGAGTGAATCGAATTGAAAAGTTCCGTTAGCTACAGTTCTATCTCCTGATAGTGTCCTTCCTCCCCAATCATCTACAACTCTGTTTTCTTCGCCTTGATTAACAAAACCTCTAACGCCATCTCCTCCTCCTGTACAGAGCCAGTCATTATCGTATACACTATTGTCTTTCAATAAAGTTCCGTTGTGGTAGGCTCCTCCTAACATTACATTTCCTCCCTGATAACTTGTTCCAAAACCCCAAAAATCAGATCCTTCGATTCCATACATTTTTCTATTTATTGTTGTTCCTTTATCTGAAGAATGAAATATTCCTCCATCGCAGGCCATCCACAATTCTGAGCCGAAAAACCGTATGTCATGAATATCTGCATGTACATAACCTGCCTCACTAGATTCGGACCACTTTACAGGGCAATCAAAAGTATATCCTCCATCTGTAGACACCCAATGATTAACGCCCCCTACATGGATTTTTGAAGAATCATCTGGATCTACCCCCAAAGCTACATCATAGTAATACTGGCCTCCATCATCTGTTCCGTCTTTCGCCCACGCCATCAAGTTTTGATTCGCCAACGATGGAGCTCCTCCTGGCTGAGTACCGCAACATCTGAATGTCCAATTTTGCCCTTGATCTGTACTTACGTATATTCCATACAACCCACTACCACCATTTGCGACACCAGTGCACAAAGCGTATACATAATCTGGCGCTGCTAAAGAAACGGCAATCTCGGTTCTTAGTTGCTCATCTGAAGCTACTGGAGAGGGCCACCCCGAAGTGAAGTTTGTAAAGGTTAAGCCTCCATCGATAGAACGATAAAATAATGTTTGATTTCCTGAGACTCGTACCGTATAAATGACATCCGAATTTACAGGGTTTAGCTCTATTTCCTGGTGTTCTGATCCATTTATTAGTGTCCAATTATCCCCTCCATCAATCGTCCTGAAAAACCCCTTATCAGATGTTAAATACAAGATTTGATTATCCACCGGACTCATTACAATATCTTTACAGTCATGATGCAATGCTTTAAACACAGCATCTCCTGTTTCTATCCAGTTCAAACCTCCATCAGTAGTCTTGTACAAATCTCCTCCCGAAACAAAATAGACAACATCTGCATCCGTGTAATCAATCTCTATAGCAAACACGCTAATTATCATCATATCACGAGTTAACAACTCCCAATTATCTCCAGAATCTACTGTTCTCCACACTCCTGCTGTTGCTGTTCCCGCATACAAAACAGAAGTATCAGAAACTGATCTTTCAACGGCATAAACATGCGCAGCTCCAGCAGCATAACTTCTACTAGCAGCTTCTTTATCAAAATCCCAAGGACCAATGCATTGCCAAGGAGAAGTAGGAGATTTTTGACTTCTCAACTCTATAGACCGATTTAAGTATTGATCTTCATTAAATTGTTGATAATTTTCTCCTGCTTCTGACAGAGGTGTATTCCAGTTTTGACGCTGAACTTCTCTTACCCAACGCTTATAATATTGAGTGTGTTTACTTTTTACGAATTCATTTGAAGAGTAGTACTCTTCATACTTTGTTACCACTTCTCCTATTTCTTCATTTGAATACATCATCTGCACCCATTCAGGCTGATTTAACGATTCATATTTTTGTTCAACCTGTGAAAAAATTAAAGATGATGATCCTATAAAAAAAATGGTGATAAGTAGGTTTTTCATAATTTATGCTTTCTTGTATAGATTTATTTTATCGGAAGGCAAAGTTACCTAGATTCTAATGAACGAAACAACCTAAACATAAAACAGAATTGTAATGCTAGAGGTAAATTACCCAATAGAAAATCAACTATCCCCTCGTAAAAGTAAACTCGTTTTCGGATGACATTTTTGGGCTAAAAACGTATCCATTGTCATCAAATGCTTTAATTTCTTCTACTTGTTTTAAATTGTTTTTGATGATAAAACGAGTCATGTAACCCCTAGCTTGTTTAGCGAAGGTCATTATCATTTTATATTCTCCATTTTTGGCATCTTTAAAACTACAAGTAATTATCCGTCCTTTTATGTCCTTTGATTTAATCGCTTTAAAATATTCGTTAGATGCTAGATTAATCAACACACCGTCATCTTCTGCTAGTTCTTCGTTAAGCGCATCGGTAATTTTACTACCCCAGAATTGATACAGGTTCTTTGTTTTTGGTGTTACAGCGAAACGAGTACCCATTTCTAAACGGTAAGGCTGAATTAAATCCTTTGGCTTTAGTAGGCCATAAAGTCCGCTGATAATTCTCAATTTATTTTGGGCTAAGGACAATTCTTTTTCGGAAAAATCTGCCGCATTAATACCTCGATAGACCTCTCCTGTAAAAACAGCTAAAGCGTGGTTTGAATTTTCCTTTGTAAACGGTAATGACCAACTTTGATAGCGCTCATAATTCAACTGAGATAGTTCCGAACTAATTGACATTAACGCACCAATTTTTTTTGAAGATAATTTTTTTATTTTTTTTATAAATTTTTCACTATCAGACAAAAAGATACATTCACTTGAATTTTTAAATTGAAGTGAGTTATCAAAATTTAACGACTTAGCAGGGGAGATTATTATTTTCATTTTGGCTCTAAATTGAATTCAAAAGTATCAAAACTTCAACACTTTTTTCGAAAGAAATTTTCCACCGTTATCCATTTGAATGATGTACATCGAATCGGGGTATTTACTCCAATCGATATTTACCAAAAAGCGATTTCTTCCAATTTCAATTGTATGAACTTGTTTAAGAATTAAACGACCCAACAAATCGTACACACACAAATCAACTTGCTTATCGTCTTGCGAAAAATATTCTACAGTAAAATTGTCGGTTATCGGATTGGGGTACACCTCGACATACTCAACCAGGACAGGGTAATTTCTGTTCTCCAACTCCAAATAAGCCGCAAATAAATCGGGAATTCCGTAGCCCAACAAAGAATCAGGATTATCAGCTTGATGACTATAACGTTGCACATAATCGATTATAGACATGTTTGTTTCATTAGGAAATGCCTGCCACAAACAAGCCACAGCACCTGCCATTATTGGCGATGAAAATGATGTTCCGTTCGATGTTGTCCTTTTCCCGTCTCCTCCAATCACATAAGCCAACAAGCCTCGCGCAACAACAGTTGGTTTTATTCGCCCATCTACTGTAGGACCATATGAGCTAAACGATGCTTTAACACTATCTTCACCCACTGCACCTAGCGTTAAAATACTATCTGCATCGGCTGGTGCACCGATATAGTGCCAATTATTATTACCCGAATTCCCTGCACTATTCACTACCAAAACACCCTTACTAGCCGCCCAATCGGCTGCTTTGGTTACAATTGTAGTGTTTCCGTCCATGTCAGCATAGGTATGATTTTCGAGCGTATCATTAAAAGTTGTGTAACCCAAAGAAGAGTTGATGATATCCACACCCAAACTATCTGCATATTCTGCTGCAGCTAACCAATTAAATTCTTCCACCAAAGTTTCTGAATTACTCTCTTCTGTTCTAAACAAATAATATCCTGCGTCTGGTGCCGTTCCTATTAATGAACCCGACACATATCCAGCCATGGTTGACAAAACCGAACGCCCATGACCCGCATAGTAAAAACCAGAAGCGTCCGCATCAACAAAATCTTTCGTTCCTAATAAATTCCCATTATCACGTAAATAAGCAAACGCCTCGAGGGTGTCTACCCCGCTAAAACCAGCATCGAAAACAGCAATCTGCATACCTTCTCCTGTAAAACCAAGTTGATGAATAAAGTGTAGATTATGCATTTCGACTTGCTTATCTCCTTTTCCGTAATCGAAGATTTTATTGATTGTCGTTTGGTCTGTAAATTTATTGTCAGGGCGATGTATTGTTCTTGGAGAATCAAGCACTTGAACGGATTTTACACAATCGATATTTTTTATTTCCGTAAACAAAGAAGAATCGACAAAAGAAATTAAAATTGCGTTCATCCACTTAGATTGATGAATATACTCTACTGTACCTACACTTAGAACTTCTTTAATATAATGAGTATTAACCGGGATATCGCTTAACTGGATAGAAATACTTTGTTTTTGTCTTCGGTTAATCGCGCGTTCGCTTAAAAATTGATGCGGTGATGAAATGGAATATTCGGAACCTGATTTATCCGTAAAATGGATTAATACTTTGTAGTCTTGCTGTGCTATGCCAGAAAAAGAAAGAAATATTAGGACTACTAAAAGCCTCCACATTTTAATTCCCAAATGAGTTAATTACCTCATAATACTCGACACCTGATTGGTCTTGAATATCAATAAAAATGTATGTCCTACTTACACGACCAACTCCTCGGGCATACTTTTCTTCGGCATATTCTCGCTCTATAATGTTTACATCATTTAACTGCTCAATCGTTAAAACAGAATCTAGAGCAACGTCATTTATCGTTTCTGTTACATCAACTGAAGTATATTCATAATCCTGCTCACCAAGAGTATTGTAAGCGTTCCCATTCCATGAATCACCATTTTGAGGAGGAAAAACGAGTTTTATAAACTTGATGTTTTCTTCTACTTGTTCTGCTCTTGATTTATTAACCAAAGACGACCAAACGTCTAAAATTACCCAATCAGTTGTATCAGACATTTTAACGTACCGTTCAATTCGCTGATTCAACACTCCAGTAGTATCGGTAAATTCCGATTCAATGATTTCTTTTAAGAGGTAAGAAACTGTATCGATAAACCCTTGCTGATCATCATTATCATCATGTATAATAGAATCTACATCATAAATAATCCATGAACCTACCTCTCTAGGAAAATAATCTGTGCCTAAATCAATAGTTGAAACTTCTTTGTCTTTTCTACAGGCTGCAAAAAAGATAACACTCAATAATATGAGAATAGAAAAACGCATAGTTTGATGTAACGAAGATAGTGAATTATTGTTGCTAATCTTCTCGGCAAATAAACCCTCCACCAAGCAAGTCGTTACCTTCATAGAAAACTGCCGATTGCCCTGGCGCCACTCCGTACACCTTTTCACGAAAATCGATGCGAATCTTACCATCAATATTGTGCAGTTCGCTCATCGTACCTTTGTCTTTGTAACGAATTTTACTTAACGCTTCGAAACCATTTGTTAAAGATTCGTATTTACCAAAATTTACATCTTTTACCAAAACACTTTGTTGTTGTAAATCTTCCTTTTCACCAAGCGTTACCGTGTTGTTTTTAGGGTTGATATGAATAACATAAGCTGGGTCGCCAAGTGCGATTCCTAAACCTCTCCGTTGACCAATGGTATAAAATGGATAACCATCGTGTTTCCCTAAAATATTACCTTTTGTATCGATAAAATTACCGCCTTTTACTCTTTCTTCAAGGTCTTTTACTCTACGTTTTAAAAAACCACGGTAGTCATTATCAGGGACGAAACATATTTCGAAACTTTCGCTTTTTTTCACTAAATCGGTGAGCCCTTCGTCTAGCGCCATTTGCTTAATTTCAGGCTTGTGAAAACCACCCAACGGAAATTTGGTTCGCGCCAAACTTTCTTGTGTTAGCCCCCACAAAACATATGATTGATCTTTGTTTTCATCTAACCCTTTTGAGATAACATGTCGCCCATTTTCCTGGCGAACCTTCGCGTAATGCCCTGTCGCAATATGTTCGCAATCTAACTGATTGGCACGTTTTAAAAGAGCTTCCCATTTTATATGAGTATTGCACAACACACAAGGGTTTGGGGTTCTTCCTGCGATATATTCATCTACAAAATTATCGATGATACTGTCTCCAAACTCTTCTCTAATATCGAGTATCATGTGATGAAACCCCCTATCAACAGCCATTTGACGAGCATCGTTAATATCGTCTAAACTACAGCAGCCTGTCGTTTTTTTAGAGCCACCAGAGGATGTGTAATCCCAAGTTTTCATGGTAATACCAAGCACCTCATACCCTTCGTCATGAAGCATCATAGAAGCAACTGTGCTATCTACACCACCACTCATGGCAACCAAAATTTTTCCGTGTTTACTCATCGATACTACCTTCTGGGATAAAATCTCCGTCTTTCATGTCGAGATTTTTTTGAAATTCTTCTTTTTCTATTTCCGTTTCTTCACTTAACGTCTGCTTCTGCAACTTGCTGTATCGATACATTTCTTGTGCGGTTATTCCGCCCTTATTGTTATAATACACCCATTTACCATGACGTTTGCCTCGTGCATAGTTGCCCAACGTTTTAACTACCCCATTTGGGTAAAAGAATTTTGCCTCTCCGTGCTTAGTTCCTTCTAAAAAAGTGCCTTGTTCTTTT
>JAESTK010000162.1 GCA_016763645.1 Flavobacteriales bacterium | reverse complement strand
TGGTAATTACCCTTACCAATTCTCCGGCTTTTAAATTGTGTGCCTCAGCCATAGTAATTTCTATGTTTTCTCCTATGAACACTACTGCTATTGCATTTTTGTAGATACTAGGTACAAAACCTTCTGATTGGTTAATCGCATTGGGTAATACTTCTTTTACTTCTTGTGCGATAACCCCTTTAATTTCCTTACTTCTGTGTGAAGCTTTATCTATAAACTTGTAATCGGTTACCTTTATGCTATTGACAAGCGACAGGTCATTTTTGGCTGAGGACAATTTGAAATCTTTTTTAATTCTTCTATCAGAGGTAGCATGAAATCCTTGAGCTTTAATCGAGTTATTACAAACCAAGCCAGTGGCAGCCGTATAGCCAGTTTCTGGACTAGCTCCGTTTTGATCTAGGCGATAACCTGTATGGGCAAGAACATTTGAATTATTGGTGAGATGGAGTACACTAGTACTATAGACTTTGCCACTTTTGGCCGCAAAATTTAGATCACCAGCCCCATCAGAATAAACAAAAGAATCGTTAGCTGAGATAGCTCCCAGTAATAATTTTTCATTTGTGTAGTTATTCTTCACATAGACCCCTTCACCGAATAATCCTTGAGAGGCAGTAATTTGATCAGTAAAAATATCATTGGTGCCTGTGTTTAAATTTCCTGTTGCAATCACAACTTCATCTGCAGTGGTTGCTGCTCCCAATAATAAGTCTCCACCAGAACTAGTAATCGTTGCCCCCCCTAGATCTAAACCATTAGCAGTATTTGCTCTGTTTGCGCGTATCGCGTACGGGTTACCCGTTAATTCCATACGTGGGCTCATTTCGTTAGAGCCTACAATTGTTATCCCTAAATAGTAAGGCATGTCAAATAATAAATTCTGTAATTGAGATAAACCAAGTGCAGTAGACCCTAAATAAGTGTTGTATAAGCCTCCATTGGTTTGTATGGTCACTGGCTCCATCCATAATTCATTCCCCGCAGAAACCGCATCATACAATCTAAATTCTACGCTGTAATCACCATCGTCTACAATGGAGCCATCAAAGTTTTTCAATACACCTTGCATACTAATTTTAAAGGATGATGTTTGAACCTGTGCATTTACACTTAAAGTTGTAACGGCTACTATAAACAATAGTGCTGCTTTTGTAAAGATTGATTTTTTCATGTTTAATTGATTTAAAAGGGTTTTGTTTATAATTTAGTTTGTCAACTTAAATACGTGCTAAAAACCAGCAGTTTAGGCTGACTTTAACAAGCCTTAGTTAATAAATATAACACACTGAATGTTGAATACTGCAAAAATATGATAACGCTGCATTTATTTCGGAAAAATTTAAAAAAATGTTCTTAACGACAGCATTTTGTGTTTGAATGACGTGATTTAAGAAAAATCGCAGTTATTTTTCTTAAAAGAAGAATACTACTTAAAAAAAGCGGCTAAAACTTCTTCTCTATTTTTTCTAGAAATGGGAATTTTCTCATTTTCAATTATGAGATATTGACCGTTTACTGCTTTTACCTTATCAATATTAATAACGTAGGAACGGTGCACTCTTTGCAATTGATGAACGGTGTATTGTTTTAAAAAGGTATCAATACTAGTTCTGAGGACATGTTTTTTTGAAACGGTTTGAATTTCAATATAAACATGGTCTGCTTTTATCCATAAAATATCAGAAACCTCAATTTTCACATCTAACTTCCCATTTTTAATAATTATAGTCTGTTTTTTTGACTGATAATTATTAAGAACCACTTCTAGTGTAGAGTAGATGTTCTGCTTATTAAAAGGTTTAACAAGATAAGCAGCTGGATTAAATGCTGAAGCATCGCCAACTGTTTTAGCATCGGCAAAAGCTGTTAAGAATACAAAAGGAATATCTAAATTGTCATTAATGTATTCAGCTATTTCGAGCCCCTGGTCGGATCCGTGCATTTTAATGTCTAAAATAGCTAGATCGGGGATGTTCTGTTTAATCGAATTTAAGGCGACCTCAGCATCTTCTGCAATTGCGGTTACTTCGTATCCTAAATCTAAAAGAATGTCATTCAATTGTTCTGATATAAGGACATCGTCTTCCGCAATAAGTATTTTAATTTTCATCTAACGATAGTTGAAATTAATTGCAAAATTAACCCCGTTATCAGCATATGAATCAATCGAACCTTTCAGCTGTCTTTTCACAAAAGAGTTTACCAATTTCATTCCTAAAGATGTAGCGGTTTCCAACTCAAAACCTGACGGCAGCCCTTTGCCATTATCCTTATAAGTAACTTTTAATTGCTCACCGTCTTTTTGGTATTTCACCTCAATATTCCTCTTCTGATCGTTATCCCAAGCATATTTAATGCTATTGGTTATTAATTCATGTACAATAAACCCAACAGCTTGGGCTTGTTCTACATTTATAAATAAATCTTCACCAAGTACTTCAAATTGGTCTAAATCATGTTTAGGTATAGAGTTAACCAATACCTCCATAATATCACGACTGTATTCGGTTACATTAATCTGCTCAAAATTATTGTCCTGATACATTTTTTGGTGGGCTAATGCCATAGAATATATTCTAGCTTGACTATCTAATAAAGCTTCCTGAGCCCCGATATCCTTTGTATTCTTTGATTTAGTTGCAGTAATCCCGATACCATTTGCATGTTATTCTTTACCCTGTGGTGAATTTCCTTGATTAATACTTCTTTGTCTTTCAGAGATTCTTCAATTACTATGTTCTTTTCTGCTAATAGTAAATTGCTTTTTTTCTTTTGTCTATATCCTATTCCTCCTAATATTATTAATAACATCAGGGCTCCAATACCTGAGTAAGCAATTAGAGAATATGTTTTTTGCTCACTCACCTCTTGCTGATGTCTCATTTCAACAATTTCAGTCTGTCTAACTGAATTTAAGCTGTCTTCATAGGCCTTTCTATTGTAATCATATTTTGCTACTAATCCGTTTATTTCATTTTTCATATTCTCTCCTGCAATACTATCCTTTAATTGAATAAGTGATTCTTGCATAAGTAAAGCGGACTTAAAATTCTTCTCAATTCGATAAACTTCTATCATTACTTCAGTTGCAGCTATTTTAGGGGCTATTGATTTTATATCCTTAGACAATTTTATTGCCATTCGGCCATATTTTTTTGCATACACATAGTCTTGCATATCAGAATATAATGCACTAAGATTTACTAAACTTCGAACCATTCCGTATTTATCTCCAAATTCCTCATCCAACCTCAATGACTCCTTATAATTTATTAATGTTTCTATATAGTTATGATTGGTACGGTGCACATCTCCAATTCCTGTATAGAAGCCAGATAAATCAGACAGGTTGTTCCATTTAATAGTAGCATCTTTACCTTTTGTGAAATATGGTAGTGCTTTATCAGGCTTTTCTTCAATTAATGCTACATTTCCTAAACTTGACCATATACCAGCCAGAGTTAAATCCTTAGTACCTGCACTATCATTTTCACTATTTAAAAGAATAGTTTCAGCTTTTTCATAATATATCTTTGCCTTTGAAAAGTTTCCAAGGTCATAAAATATTTCTCCTATATTTAAGTTGATTTTGGCAATATTTGAACTGTAACGAGTACTGTCGGTCATATTTATCTGTAGAGATTGAGTAAAGTATTCAATGGCTTTCAAATAATTCCCCTGCCATGAGTTCATCATTCCTATGCTATTGAGTGCACCAGAGGTTATAGTTTTATCATTAATTAATTTCCCAATTTTGAGTGCTTCTTCAAAATAAATAATTGCCTCATCCAATCTGGATTGATAAGCTCGGGCTTCTCCTTGAATTTTGAGTGCGGCTCCTTGATATTTTTTAATGTTTTTACGCTCAGCAAAATCATACATTTGTTGAGCAAGGGTATATGCCGAATCTGCATTTACTACTAAATAGTAATTTCGGTTTAACGACTTCATGCTTTCCAGCCTTTGCGTATCTGGTTTGGAGGAATCATTCCAGACAGACCAAAGACTGTCAATACCTTTCATTTGCGCAAGGGAATTACTAACTACAAACAATTGTATTATAAAAAGAAATAATAGGTATAGAAATGTTCTCATTTTTTTTACGTTAAAAATCAAGGCTGAATACAAGTAATAAATGCAACTTTATTGTTTAACAATAATTGGTTCATTACAAAGGTAGGTGATTCATAATTATATCTCTTCAGTCGTTCTTGGAGAAGATGCTTACCGCCTTACTTCGACAAGCTCAGCACAGGCTTTTAAAATCTCAGTTTCTAAATTCGCCTCTCGAAGTGCTTTCTTTAACCTTGTTATTTCTCGTTGGTTATCGGTCATTTTTACTTTCCCGTGGCCAGGAAAACTATTGTGAGTGAACTCCTATTGTTCTCGTTTCCAACGATGTATCAATGAAGCTTTCACTCCTAGTTCTCGCCCAGCTTGTGCTATATTTTGTTTTTATTCTCCCAACTTTATCGCTTGGAGCTTAAAAATTGGTGTAAATTTTCTTCTTGTCATTTTGCTAAGATAATTTTTGCAATATAACCTTAACTTGGTGTCCATTTTATTATAGCATGTCCAGTATTTTGTAATTTTTTGAGCAGTAATTTAAACTTTTGGGCAGAGTACATTTAGTGACAACACTGACATTGGCTATGATTGCATCAGTCACTTCGCTGTGTTCAGCACAAGTTCCCCTCCTTAGCCAGGGTGTAACGAGCTAGTTTTGTGCTGAATAAGAACCAAAACCAGGTGTTAAACGATGGTGATGATCAAAAGTCCACTTTTTTATTTGAGTGGAAAAACGGCCAGATCGATTACCTAATGAATAATCAACTGCTTTATATGACGAACATTGCCTGATGATACGTTCACCCAATACACGCCCGTTTTAAGATCGACATCTAGCCTTTGATTCGATGAGTTTATATAGTAATTTCCAACTAGTTGACCGAATGCATTAAATATTTTAACAGTTACATCATCAGCATTAATAGTAGCCCCTAAATCAATTACAAACTCCCCGTTATTGGGATTTGGATATATCGCTATTTTATTGTCGGTTAACTCACTCATCCCGTTGGGGGCTACAACAGTATAAATTACTGTGTCTGTATCAAAAATATTTGTTAATACAGCGTTCTCTACCATTACAATAATAGTATCGGATCCTGCCCATCCAGAATAGGGCAAATAGGTATACAATGTATCGTTGTTAACAATATGAATCAACTCATCTGATGACGAATACCAATTAACTGGGTCGACATAGAAATGTGTTAAATAATCATTTAAGGGAACTGGAGCGAACGCCTCTAGTAATGATATCGATTGATCGGGTATTCCAGATAAATCAATTCCGTTAACCACCGAATATATAACAGTATCTGTATCGTAAAGCTGGTTAGTTGTAAAATCAACCGCGTAGAATATAACAGTATCAGCGCCTCTCCAAGTAGGATTGTTTGGCGTAATGGTAACCACATTCTGATTATCTATGGTAATTGTTATGTTATTCGTGTCTATTACACTGTACACAACCGAATCGCCATCTATTTCTGTTAAATAATTATCCAAATCGAAGGTCGTAAAACTCATAGATGGCAAAATTTGCTGGTCTAGTATCCCTGTAAGGTAGGGTTGGTTTTCATTAAAATATGAAATTAACACTGTAGTTGTAACGGAATACATTGCACCCGTCAACGCCTCTGTAGCGCTAATAGTAATTGAATCTAATACTACATCAATTGTATCAAAAAGACCAACGCACAGCATACTGTTGTTTAACGTAAAATAATAATTACCATAGTAATGTTGCACGGGATTAGAAATTGAACCTTCCACACCGCCTGATACAAAGGCAATAGTATCCGTTTTTTCCTGATACAATACATCGTTGATCGTATCGAACAACTGGAGCGTAACATCCCCAGAATTAACATTTGAATAGATAGTAAGAAACGTTAGCCAGTCTCCGGCAACCAATTGTGGATAGCCAACGCCAACCAAGTTATTGTTACCATCGAACGCACCTAATTGATAATTTGACCCGTCTACGCCCAATCCATTAATATGACCATGGCTAACAATATTCATCGAATATTGGAAACTGGCAGGAGTTACACTCCAAGACACCGATACAGCACCAATAGTATCTTGAGGCACTCCTAAAATCGACCAATTAATTGCATCATTATCTACATTATTAAGAAATGTTGATAGATCAATACACAAGTCTGAATTGTTACCTAAAAGCACATCGGGTATTGGATCGAAACTAATTGGTGTATTTATGCCAGTTACTTCGTAAACAAAATACTGATCGTCATATTGAACACTCGTATTGGCAGAGTCTAGAAGATTTACTCGCAACGAATCGATCATAATACTACCATTGTGAGTAACGTAAAGGGTGTCGTCCGAAACGGATGCGTTCAGGTTTCCTCCAATATTTGCCAAACTAAAAGTTATTCCAGTATCAGCAGAATTATTTACGTAATCTGGTAAATACAATGCCGTAAATTGCTGGTTAGAAAGAACAGACTCAAACACGGTAGCGTTAAAATACGGGGCATTGTTTTCGTTTAGATGAAGCTCCTGCGGGTTGACAGGATCGCCATTAGTACCACTACTAACAAACTCAATAGTTTCAGCTACATCGTATATGCTGTCCTCCACTGCTAAGTATGCCTGAAACGAAACAGTATCGCCTGCTGCGACATTTGAATACAAGGTAAGAAAGTAAATATGTGTGCCACCAACATTAGTTGGCGATGCCACTCCTCTCACCTGACCATTAACAAAGGCTCCCAAAATATTATCAGCTGCATTCGTTATTGTATCATTTACAATCAAAATACCAGTTACCGTAGCTGTAAATTGAAAGTTTGAAGGCGTAACGCTCCAACTCGGAGGCTGTGAAAAGACTGGTTGTCCCAATAGAACAACCAGTGCAAATAAGATAATCCTTTTCATTATTGTAGTCTCCAATTATTGGTTAACTAATTTCACCATGTGTCGTTCTCCTTCGATTTTAACCGATAAGTGATAAACACCCGTTGCCATATCGGTTCCGTTCAATACCCGGTTAAGCGTAATTGAATTCATACCGGCAGAAGGAGTTGCGTTATAAGTCGTAATAATTCTTCCGAGATTATCCGTAATTGATAGCTGAACCGTTTCGGTTGAATTAGAATAGTACTTAATAACTGTACCATCTGCAATTGGATTAGGGTAAACCATAATGCTGTTTGATGTTGCTTTTGCAACATTAACCAGCCCAGCAGCTTCAATCGCACCAATTGTTAATGATTGCTCATTCTGAACAACACCAATAACATCGTTTTCATTGTAAACCAATGTTTCTTCAACCTCGTATAGCTCATTTGTTAAACTATTTAAGTAGTTAAACCTTACCACTTTTCCTGCTTCATCGGCATCGGCAAAAACAGTTAAAAAGAAAACATTGTCGTTAAAGTCGTCAACGTAGATACTTTCAGTTACACCTCTTACTTCGCCATCAATATAAGCGTAAACTTTATCGAATGCTGCAGTTACGTTTTCACCGTTGGATATAGCATGACCGATAACGTTCATGTTTCCACTAAACTGATTAGGCGATATATTTGATTGCTCAAACTCATTTACAAGTTTTGTTTTGCGCTCTTCGTAAATGTGTTGAGCAATTGTTCTGTAAACAATCGCATTAGCATCTATTGGATAATGTAATGTATCTGCCGTTGATGCTTGGTATAGATATCCAGAAGGTGGATTCATGTAATTTAAATTACCGATCCAACCAATGCCTGCTACATACTGAGCAAAGAAGTATTGGTTCTTGATAATATCTCCATTATACGGTGTTAATGTTTGCAACGCTTGATCAGGGGTCATACCACCTTGCGGTAAATATCCTATCCAGTTCCATCCTTGAACAATTGGTATCAATGTAGAATCGGTATGAGCAGGAGATCCAAAGAAATCTAACGTATCTGCTGATTGTAATTGCACCTGATACATTGATTCAACTTCAACTTGATTCAAACCACCTATCCAAACATCGTTTGCATCCCAGTATTGGCTAAATTGTGTTTGCGACTTCATAATACCATTGTATGGATTACTCAATCCTGACATTACATTAGTAACCGTATCATTTGCCAGGTGTAAGTTGAAAGATATCCAATTCCATCCTGCATTTAAGTTAATTGTTTTTGCAAGTAAATCTATGGTATGTATAGTATCCTCAACAAGCGGGGTTCCCACTTGGCCATTTCCCGCAAACGGAAAGGATTCTACCACCTGTTCGTATAGCTTACAATCCGATGCATCCCAAACTCTAAAATCAACGGCTGCGCCATTGTCTGATGCATTTCCATAAACGGATAAGAACGCTAGGTATTTATCGAGCGCTGATATGTATTGAACATTCGCAATTCCTCTTACCTGACCGTCAACAAAAGCAGCTATTTGGTCAAATTCGTCTTCAGAAGAAGTTCCATCTATATCAAGAGATACAGTATAATTCATATTATAACTGTACTGTGCCGCGTTAAAACTCCAAGCTGGAGGAGGGCACATCACTCTAATTTCCATTGGCAAGACTTCATTCCCAAAAGAAGAATTTAACACAAGATCGTCTGTATACAGGCCGTTTGCAAGTTGATTGTCGACTGTAAACGTGATTAACACCTGCCCTCCCGCAGGGAGCATTCCTGAACTTGATGATGCACTGATATAAGAAGGCATAGTAATGGAATAGTTAACACTATTACCACCAGTATTTGAAATTGACCGTTGAAATGAATGTGCAACATTTTCTTGTTTCACCTCATCAACTGCAGTTCCAACCCAACTTACTGGGCTCACATCTACGTAAAAGTCCCATTTATGCACCAAACTTCCCGTGTTATCAACACCTAAGGTATTACCAACAAAATCTTGAATCCCCGTTACTCGAACCTCTAGCGTGTGGTTCTCCATATAAATACTTGGAATATTAGGAACGATAATGATTTTATTGCCTAAACATTGAACTGTAGCTGCTACCAACTGGCTCGTTGTTAAGTCATACAACCCAATGCTATTAAGGTTTGCTTGGTCGGCATAGAATATGTTGTTACAGTCTATATCTTCCGTAAACGTTACAGAGATTTCGTCACCTACATTAAATATACCATCAGAAGGTTGTGGTATGCCTAAAATAGCTGGTGCCGTTCGTTCAACTTGTCCTGGTATTACTTCAGAAAATCCTGCTGGTATTCCGTTTAAGCAAATTGATAGCGCTCGAACTTCGTAATCGCCATCGGTTAAAGCACCAATATCCCATGTGTGCAGTGTGAACACCGCTCCTAGAGAATCATCGTCTATTTCGGTAATGTTAACCCAAGCCGGTGTACCTATTTCACGGTACTGAACACGAATTAACTCCAAATCTGGATCAGCTTCGTTGTATCCGTCTAAAACGAATGGTAACAATCCATTATCGACTGGTGTAACTACCCAGTTGTTTTGTGGATCAGAAATATTTACAGAACTACATGGCTCTACGAAATGTGCACTAACCATAACAGTGTCGGATATTTTTGCATCACAAAGTGATTGAAATACTACCAAGATGCTGTCATAAACATAGATATTAGGATCAGCTCCCATTTCGAATGCTAACGTTACAAATTGTCCAACATTTGCATCTAACGTATAGGTAATTCCATTACCACCTCCTGTTGCTACCAATGTGGCACCGTTAATAGACAGTTCTGCTCCAAACGGATTCGACCCATTTACAACATCAACGGCATATGTTTTTGTTTCGCCACTTTGCGAAGTATTTCCAACATACAACGAGAAAATTGCTGCCTCTTCTGTAGAAACGTTTATTTCTGTGGCTTCTGTGTTGTTATTAACTAATATTTGAACGCCTTCTCTAGGTAAAGTATTTGGTTCGTGAGGACATGAAGACTCACCGCTTTTCAGTATAAACACAGGCGTACCAAACATGTAATCTTCTCTAATATCTATAGAGAAATTATCACCGATGTCATCGTCAGCTAAGGTATAACCAACTGTTCTTGAACTGGTTGTTTGCGAAGTCATAGAGCCACCAAAAGAAAGTGATACATCAATTGATTGTCCCAAGGTAACACCAATGCCGTTTGCTTCTACACCAGTAGCACCAGCAATACTTCCACCAATGTCTATAGAAAAATCTGCTGTTATTGTTTCGCTAGTTGTTGTAGCTTTCGATGAAGAATAAGTTACAGCGGCATCAAAAGATCTGTTTTCGATAAAAGTTGAAACGTCTTTAGCTGTTTGGTTCATTGCAATAAATGCTTCCCATGCTTCTGCCGAAGTAGTATCCCCTAACAAATAATTGGCTGGAATTACATCGTTCAACAGGTGCTGTTGAGAATATAAATAGAACGTTTCGAAACCGTCTTGATCTATCGCCAGCTCTTGATAAAGACTATAGTTACATGCCGTATCATGGTACTGCAAATTATCGGTAATGCCATAAATAAGGTTAATTGCAGCACCGACATATATATCACCACCTTCGCCAATTACTTGGTCGCTCGTTGAAATTACTTCTGAAAAGGTCATACAAGTTGATGTTTCATAAGCTAAGGAACCTGTTCCTGTTAAATATGAACTTACCGTTGCTTCGGCAGTAACATCTACGGTTGTTTGCGCAGTTGCGCCTGGCACACCCGTATTTACTACAACATCTGCACCTGCATTAGCGGTAGCAAAGCTGCTTGTGGTCATTGATGCGCTAGCAAAAACCATGGCGTTCATACACACCTCATCGGTAACTTCTAAATAAGCAGTACTCCCATCTCCAGGAGGGTCTCTTAAAATAGTGATTGGAATTTCGGGAGTTGTTGTTGTAAACGTACTGGCTCTTTTTCTTTGGCCTAAAACAACAGCATCTATCGTAGTTGAAGAGTTTGCACCATTTACCGTAGCAACTATTTGCGTAGATTTTAAGTATGGTGAAACGATATTGGCTTCACCAGCATAAAAGTAATAGCTATACGCACCGCCAGTCATCGTTGCAGAACCTGTAAATCCACTTTGTTTGGCTATTCCAATTCCATCAGTGATTTGAAGGTCGGCAGATTGTAAATAACACCAATCTCCTAAATAATCTTCATATACTTTAATGGTTGTACTGTACTCAACACCTTGATGTACCATTGGGCTTCCACACGTATTTGTAGGCAGCGTTGTTGCTTCAACTTGCGCTGGAGCGTAGTAAATAAAATCGACATTTGTTTTGTTGCTATCTACAACAGAAATAGTTTGTCCTCCCGCTATGTCGAAAAAGGTTTTAATAAAACTTAACGTATGCTGCGTTATGGCAATTGTATATTCCAATGGAGGAACTCCTGTAAAATCGTATGCTCCATCTGTGTTTGTATCGTCAATTACAAAATCTTGTGAAAAACAACCATCGGTTGACGCTAAGCTAACTGTTGCAGTTCCTGAAGTAGGAACAATTTGCTTTTCACACTCTCCCCCAGCCATAACACCAGAAACACTTCTAGTTGTTCGGTCTACAAACAATATTCCTGCTTTAGGTGTTTGCACATTTCTAACTTCGAAAAAGAAAGGAAATATATCGTGGCCTTGGTATTCGACTGTTATCGATGCTGTTTCGCCTGGTTCCATTTCTACGGTCCAATTTCCATTGGCATCGGTATATGTTGGCGGAACGGTTGATTGTCCATTTACTTTTACCTGAGCATATTCGATAAAACAGTTCGTGTTCTCATATTTAAACACCCCAGAAACTGGCACTACAGAAATATCGACAAAGTCGATTTGATCTGCCGAAGTGCTACTTTGATTTAACGTTACAATCCTAGCATTTGGATTGAACGCATGTTCTACGCCATCGCCATACGCTGTAATGTCGGTAAACGTTGCACCGTACAAATTTCCATAATCGGTAGCTCCGTTTAATTGAATATCATTCGCGATTTCGATACCTGTTGCATCATTAAGACCAACAAAGGCGCTAATTCGTTCATCAACAACTAAATACCCAGCAACCTCTGTCATTACATTTAAAACACCCAACGTGTTGTGCAATTGAATGGTCGGTATATCCAACATTTCGTTCCACACTACAATTCCATCAATTAAACCAGAATAGTAATCGGATAGCCCTGTTGCTGCGCCCATTGTCCATGTGTTTAATGGTAATGCACCAGTAAACCCAAATGATAATGTTTGGCTAGTCGCCACATCTGAATCGATGTAAGTAGTTATCGAACCTTGATTTTTAACTAACGTTAACAAATGGTAATCGGTGGTACCGATAGTACCCACTGTTTCTACCTGCCCACCAATGTTGAGCTTTAGTTGATTGCCTTCGAGGTAAATGTCGAATTGTGTGCCTCCGTTAGCCGACAAGATATATTGCGTTCCGTTTAGCACATAAGGGCTAAACCAAAGCTCGAATGTTGCATCTTCATCGATGCCAAAATTTGGTGATGTGGCGTAGTTTTGCTCTGCCCTGCTAAACTCTAATGCGTAGTTGAACGAAACATATTTAGACGGTGTTACATTAAATGAAGTGCCCGCACCATAGTTAACATCCTGAATTACGTAGTAACCTGCAGAATTGGTCATGCCTGAACTTTTAACTCCCGGTTCTGTTGTAGCATAGTCGGCATTACAGATAAAACCTGGTCTTTCTGTTTGTACCACATTAGATACTTTATACCCTTTCCCTTCGTCCATTTTCCAGTAGGCCACCAACCCATTGTAACCCGGGGGCAGGGTGTTGTACATAAATTTTCTAATTTCTGAAGGGCGTTGTAACCTGTTAAGAATTCTTACATCATCAATGTAGCCGTTAAATCGCTGGGTGGTTGCCAGTTTATCTGTAGGTGCACCAATGGCTATTTGATGGTTTTGGTAGTTTACGTTGGCAATATTAACAGCAACCGATGAAATTACCACACCATCTACATACATGACGAATTCCCTGCCGTTGTACACCCCTGCTACATGGTGCCAATCGTTAATAGCAGTTGAAAAAATGTGTTTTAGTTCTTTGTTTCCGCTTGTATCGGCCATTCCAATAGTTACACTGTTGTCGCTGCCTACTTGCGCCCAGAAGTTGGCAGCGTCTGCTTTTCCGAAATCGAACAACATGGCGTTGTTGCTAAAATCATCGACTTTCACCCACATCGAAAAGGTAAACAGGCTGTCTACCAAACGAGTAGGGTTGCCTTCTATGGTGTCGATGTAAAGGGCTCCCTGCCCTGCCAACCGCAGCGACAGGTTGGTGCTGGGGGTAAGCGAAACGATGGCTCCTTCTACCGAATTACCGGCAAAGGTGGTTACTCTACCTGAAATAACTCCGTTAGGATTTACATAACCCACATCACCAATTTTAGACCCTTCACCATAATCATTTTCACCTGAAACTTGGTAATTATAAAATACCCCAGGGATTACGTTGTAATCGATAAAGGTAGTTTGGTTCTTTGGTACAGTAGTAAGTAATAATCCTTCTCGATAAATATTATACCCATTAGTAGGATCGGGCGCATTAGGAGCTAACTCCCATTGAATTACAATTCTATCCGGTTGGTCGCCATCGCTGGCAGAGACCACACCTACTGGAGAAGGAATTAACATTCTACTCCAGTACCCCAGCGAAGAGGACTCGTTCAGTGAATAGGAAGGCTCACCTATAAATGGTTGCCCAATAATGACATTGGTTCTGTTGGTAGGGCCAATTAATGTCCCTCCGCCATGTGTTTGAAGCTGCTCTCCAGTATATCCACTTTGTACACATTGAGCAGAAGCTCCAATGCTACTAAAAACTACCAACCCCACTAAGGTAGCTTTTATACTATTTTTATATGATTTCATAATTGCAAAAATTAATTTGTTAATCGAATTATTTATTGCCATTTGCGAGCTTTGGATAAGTTATTAATGCGTTAATAGCATTACTCATTTCACTCCAATTAGCTTGGCCTTCAAGTAAAAGTTACTTTTGTACTTCTACTTTTAGGTCAGCACTTTCGATTGTTTGCAACCTCTTTAAAATATCATTAATAGAAGCTGTGTTCTCTGCCTTTAATGTTTCGTTACTTGCTTTTAGTTCGGCATTTTCAGTTTCTAAAGCTTCTACTTTTTTACTTAGCTCCTGTATGGCTGAAATGGCCAGTGAAGTAAGCTGGTTGAAGTCTATACTGTGGAAATCGTCTACTTCTTTGCCGTATACGAATAAGTTTTCCGGGCAATCTTTAATGGCTTCTATTACAAAGGTATTTTCAGTAACAGATACAACCGTTTTGTCCAACTGCTCTTCTTTGGTAATTACCCTTACCAATTCTCCGGCTTTTAAATTGTGTGCCTCAGCCATAGTAATTTCTATGTTTTCTCCTATGAACACTACTGCTATTGCATTTTTGTAGATACTAGGTACAAAACCTTCTGATT
>JAESTK010000025.1 GCA_016763645.1 Flavobacteriales bacterium | reverse complement strand
AAAGGGAAATATCTACAACTTTACCTTGACGAATTTTGTTACAAGCTCAACAGGAGATTCTTTGGTAACAAGCTATTCGATAGGTTAGTTTTAGCTGTGGCTAAATCTTACTGGTACAATTGCGGATAATCCGTAATTGTTTCTATTGAAAACCAACTAACTGTAAACACTCCTTTTTTAAAAATAACTTGCAAAACCGAACTGCCAACCACCTAGGTTAGCAGGTGGGTTGCCCAAAAAATCAGTTGATTTTTGAAATTTGTAGTTGCCTCTAAAAATGGTTGAAGGCGTGGGGCGAAAACTTAAGCCGATACTAATCCCTCTTATTTCATCGCCAATGTTCTTATTCAAAGCTGCAATTTTACCGTAATTGTAATCAACATATTCGGCACGTAGGCTGACCAAAATTTGAGCTTTGTCGTAATTAAAAATAGTTTTAGTAACTAAAGGGTAAACCAAGTCTATAAAACCTCCTAACTGTTGATTTCCGTAGAGTTCACCTAGGCTTTCGGGAATGTCGATATTCGCAAAAACGAATTCCCCTCGCGTCTCCAGTTTTCCTGCAGAAGCAGAAAAATCTAAAGCAACAATGCTCAATTGTCTTTGTTTGTCAACAACTTCCCCTTCAATTTGAAAAGAATTATAAACGCCTCCATAATACGCAATACCAACCTCTCCCTTGTTTCGTAGCATATAGCCCACTCGTGCGTTCAGCATTGGAATGCCATTGTTATCTTCTTCAAACATTTCCACAGATTTCCCCGAAGCAATATTTGTTTTGGCATCCTCATTTAAAATAATACCATCACCTAGTCCATTTGTAACATACACATTGTAGCTGATAATAGAATTTCCACTGAGCAATTTACCGTGTACTCCAAAACCAACTTCAGAAAGAGTAGCAGGAATGATCGTGGTAGAGGATAAAGGCCGGTCAATGAGCTCCCAGTTTGGTGAATCGTGATTGGCATTGAATACCCCAATCTGGGGAAGGATAATTCCACCTCTAAAGTTGAAGGCCGTATTCAGTTCGAAATCTATTTGAGCAGTTTCCAATTCTATTTCTTCCGTACCGTGTTCAAATTCCAGTTCAGATAAAAATTTAATTCGTTTACTTATCGATGAATAGATAAAGATGTTGAACCGCCTTAATTCCATTGAAAACCCTTCGCTAACGCCATCTTCCGCAAAATAATTAGTGTTACCTTCAATATAACCACCCAATGCTGTCCTGGTTTTTTTCATTCCAATAAATGGACGATTGTATATCGCATCAGAGCTGGTAATGGCGTTTGTGTCAGTTTGTTGTACCCGATAAATAATTTTCTGTTTGATAGAATCAGGTTCGGCAGCAATTGCGGTCGAATCTGATTGAGCTTCGCAAAATAATGGAAGCGCTATAAGGGCTATTAATAGGTGTTTCATTGTCTTAGTTTGAGGTAATAGTTCGTTTCGTTTTTTGTTATGATAAATTCTGCCAGGTTTTCATTTGCAGGGCCTTTTGTGACCTGGCCTTCATTGGTAAATTCGCTGCCATGGCATGGGCAAAAAAGGTAGGTGCCAGTTGGTTTTAACTCGCAATCATTATGGGTACACAGAAGCAGCACTGCTGTTTCCTTATTATTTTCTATTGATAGATAAATCGGGGCTTGTAAAGCCATATTATTTACTATAATTTTCTTTTCTTCCGCCAAATCGGCAATAGGAACAACTATCTGACCTTTATCGTATTTTCCGTTCACGGATTTTAAATTGCTACAGCCCTGTAAGAATAAACCCGATAATCCACAACATGTACCTGCGGATATAATCGCAGATTGTTTAATGAATTTTCTCCGGGAGTTCATTACTATAATGAGTTTAAAAAGGTGAAAATGAGCTCCTTATTATCATCATCCAGGAAGTTATAGATGTCTTTAGCAAACTCTGCCTCGCCTCCATGGTATTGTATCGCTTCATCATACGTTGATGCCCTTCCATCATGTAATAAGTACAATTCTCCTCCTTGTGATTCGGTCTGCAACCCGACGCCCCAAAGAGGTGGAGTTCTCCATTCTGATGTTGCTACATTTCCTTCAGTATAGCCATCATCTAACTCAGGTCCCATTTCATGAATAAGTAAATCTGAGTAGGGGTAGAATTCAACATTGTTAAGTGCTGTAAATTCAGATGAGCCTGTTTCCATCGTTGCTCGATGACAATTTGCACATCCAACAGCAGTGAACAATTGCTCTCCTGCCATAACATCATCATTGTCTGCATCTCGTCTTCTGGGTGCTTCCAATGTTCGCATGTAAAACATCAGTGCATCGAAATCACCACTACTGATTTCAGGATCAGGAGCGCCATCAGATACATTCTCGCCTACTCCAAAGTTAATTGGGTCTTGTGTGTCATTATCAGAGGTAAGCCCCATATCTTCAACTAAGGCAACAGTAACACGGTGAGCTAAATTTACAGAACTTGATTTTCTGCCAAACCTACCAATGTATTGACCATTAGTAGGTATCCGGGTTTTAATAGGCTCAAAATAGGATGGAGGGTCCAAATAATTTAATCGCCCTGAAACTTTTCCATCTGCAGCCTGTTCGGCTACCAAACCCAATAAATATTGATCTTCAACAGCTTCAAAATACCCAAGTCCGGTAACATTCATTGGTAATAGGTTTGCGCTCATCACATTGTTAGGCACACTCTCTGCTGTATAATTTGCGATTGCTCTGGGTTGTAACTGAGGGCCACCAATATCTAACGCTTCATTCCATGTAGAATCAGCATTGTAATATCCAAACCGAACTACAGTATTAAACTTACTTCCCTTACCATCTCCAGCATGACAATTTTCACACGCTGATTGTACAAATATAGGACCTAGACCTTCATCAGAAGTGTATTGTTTGGCAAATAATACATCACCAATTAAATGTTTTGTGAGTTGGTTTTGTGTTAAGTCTGCCAATGGTTCAGCTAAAACTGTGTTAGATTCAGGTGCCTGAGGAACTAATTTTGAGCATCCAACCGATAGCCCTACAAATGCAATTATTCCAAGTAAAATTCTACTTCTCATTTTAATTTATTTTTTTGCAAATATAATATAATTTTTAGATTAGACTAAAATTAATTTTTTTAAATAAGAAAATGTATTTTTGTAATCATGCAAATCATTTCTAATTCTTTTACAGAAGAAAATTACCTGAAGGCAATTCACAAGTTGTCGAGAAAAAATCCAACAGGGGTTTCTACCAATTCAATTGCCGAAGTAATGGAGACAAAAGCATCTTCAGTAACTGATATGGTAAAGAAATTGGCAGTCAAAAAGCTAATAAATTATAAAAAATACCAGGGAGTAACCTTAACGGAAAAAGGGAGAAAAGCTGCTGTATCAGTGGTAAGAAAGCATCGTTTGTGGGAAGTTTTTTTAGTGCATAGTTTAGGTTTTAAATGGGATAATGTGCATGAAATTGCTGAAGAGTTGGAGCACGTACAATCTGATGAACTGGTAGACAAGCTCGATAAATATTTGGGGTTTCCAAAATATGACCCGCATGGAGATCCTATCCCTGACTCAGAAGGAAATATCACCTATCATAAAGACATGTGTTTGTCAGATTTAGACCCCAGTGAAGCAGGAGTAGTTGTGGGCGTAAAAGATTCATCGTCAAGTTTTCTTCAGTATATAGAAAAAATGAAATTGATTTTAGGGGCTAAAGTTAGAGTAGAAGAAATTATAGATTTCGATAGGTCTATGAGTATTTCAATTAATGGGAAATTGGTAGGTTCAATTTCCGAATCAGTAGCTAAAAATTTATACATTAAAAGAACATAAAAATGATTGAAACATTTAAGAACCTGTTCATAATCTTTTAGACGAAAGAAATACACAAAGGTTGGTTAACATTTATGGCTTGTGCTGTGAATTCACTACAGTAAAAAAAGGTGTTTT
>JAESTK010000161.1 GCA_016763645.1 Flavobacteriales bacterium | reverse complement strand
CATGGAAAGAGTTAGATAACTTATCAACACCTAACCGCAATTTTACTGAAATTGCTGCGTAACTCCAGTTATTGAAATGAAAATAGGAATAGTTTGTTATCCAACATATGGAGGTAGTGGGGTTCTGGCAACAGAACTGGGTAAAGCTCTTGCATTACAAGGTAACGAAGTACATTTTATTACTTACGATCAGCCAGTCAGGCTAAACGATTTGCCATCTAATATATACTACCACGAAGTTAGAGTTTCGGATTATCCTTTGTTCGATTATCCTCCATATGAGTTGGTTTTAACAAGTAAATTAGCTGATGTTGTAAAACACGAAGGGTTAGATATTCTGCATGTTCATTATGCTATCCCGCATGCATCTGCAGCTTATATGGCAAAAAAAATGCTGGCAGATGAGGGTATTCATATTCCGTTTGTAACAACGCTACACGGAACAGATATTACCCTTGTAGGTCGAGATTCCTCCTTTATTCCAGTAGTAACTTTTGCGATAAATCATTCTGATGCGGTAACCGCGGTATCACATAGTTTAAAAGAAGACACATTGAAATATTTCGATATCAAGCAATCAATTGATGTGGTACATAATTTCATTTGTTCGGATTATTATACAACTGAGGTTGATAAGTCATATCGCTCAACTTTTGCTTTAGAAAATGAGCGAATTTTAGTCCACGTTTCTAACTTTAGAAAGGTGAAAAGGGTAGAAGATGTAATTAAAGTTTTTCAAAAAGTAAGAGAAAAATTGCCTGCAAAGCTTTTGATGGTAGGAGATGGGCCAGAAAGACATGGTGCCGAAGAACTATGCAGAAAACAGCCATTTTGTTCGGATGTTAAGTTCTTAGGAAAGAGTAAATCAGTTGATCGAGTACTTTCTATTTCCGATTTGTTTGTTTTAACATCAGAAACAGAAAGTTTTGGATTGGCAGCACTTGAAGCTATGGCTTGCGGTGTACCAGTTGCCTCTACAAATACTGGTGGAATCCCCGAAGTAAATATTCATGAGTTTTCTGGTTTGCTCAGCAATGTTGGCGATATAGAAGATATGGCAAAAAATGCTGTTAAAATTCTTGCACAAGACAGTGTGCTAAATATGTATAAGCAGAATGCTAAATTACAAGCCAATAAATTTGACATTGCTAAAATATTACCTGCATATCAAGAAATTTACGATAGAGTTTTAGGAAAATCTATTGTTCCTTCTTAAAATAGAAATCAATCTCTTTTCGTTTCCCTTCAATGTCTCCAGAAATAACAACGTGTAAATTATTAGGTTCTTGGTAGGTGTACCTTATTCTTGTAGGAAAGTCATTTTCTTTGTTTTCAAAAATAAATTGGTTTGGTTTCTCACTAACTAAACGAAAAGAGACTATTTTTTTATTTTCTTCTACGTCTGCAGAGTAATAAATTTCACCATCAATTACTTCTAAGGAGAGTAATTCGATAATGGTTGTGTCATTTTCTAATATACTATAACCACTCCCTTTAAATTTTACATCACTTAGCTTTTCCCAAATTTCAACTATTTGGTTTCCATTAATTTCTCCTATCCATTTACCGTTAATCCAGTCAAGGTTAGACAAGGTTACTTCTTTTTGTGTAATATCCCCATCAGCAGGCTTAGTGGTATTGGTGTTATTTTCACCACAGCTATACAGTGAGACTACAATTGTAAAAAACAAATACATTCTTAATTGTGGCATGATAAGTGAATTTAAAGTAAAGATAAGATAAGTACCTTTACAACTTCCGAAATTACAAAAAATAAGTTACCATGAAAAAAATCACACTATTCATTCTAACAATTGCCTCAGTTTCATTGCTAACTACATCTTGCTCGAAGTGCTACGAGTGTACTACAGAACATGAGGTAGAAGTAATTACTCCTGATACAAGCTATATAACAACAGAAGAAAGTACTGAAGATTTCTGTACTGCAAATTCTGATGAAGTAAAGCAAAAAGAGGATGAGGAAGGGGCTACTTGTACCGCTATTTAGCTTCCAGATTTCTTTACTTGGTACCCATCTTTCGATAAAATAACGAGAATTTTATCTCTAAAATCTCCTTGAATTATAATTTCTTGGTTTTTTACTGAACCGCCAACACCACATTTGGATTTTAGAGCCTTACCTATATCATTTAAGTCTTCGTCTGTGCCAATAAACCCTTTTATAATAGTAGCGGTTTTTCCTCCCCGATTTTTTCTGTCAATATGAATCCGTAAATCTTGCTGGTTTGGTGATGGAGTTTTAAAACTCTCATCACTGTAACTTTCCGATTCGGTTGAAAATATTTCGATACGTTTTTTCTTTTTAGCCATTTTATGCTGGTACAATCACTTTTAATGAAAGTGGATTTATTTTAATTTCTAATGCTTTTGTAGATAAAGTTGGCTCACCGTCTCTGTGAAATAGTTCAAAATTATTTTGAATAACGATTTCTTTGCCGGACTCCCTACTCATCAAACTACTTTTATGAATACTACCTGTAAAGAACCTAAAAACAAACAAAGGTACTTGGAAAATAGTAGGTTTTTTTAGAGCGCAAACCTCAAAAATGCCATCATTAGTAGACGAATTTGGGGAAATAATAGCTCCATTTCCGTAATGTGCGGAATTAGCAACGCATAAGATCCAAGCTCTCTTTTCGAAAGATTTACCGTCTATTGTCAACTTAAAAAGCTGTGGTTTATATGAAAAATATTCTCTGAATATTAATTTAATATACGACCAAAAACCTCGTTTTCCATATTCAGCGAAGCATTTTGTGATGTGCGCATCAAACCCAACACCTAGGGTTCCTAAAAATACTTGATCATTTACAGTGCCTGTATCAATTGTCTTGATTGAATGATTATTAATTAGACCAATAGCGTTTTCAATACTTATAGGGATGCCAAGATTTCGTGCCAAACCATTGCCAGATCCTGTTGGTATTATCCCTAAAGCGGTACTTGTGCCAGTTAAGGCTGACCCTATTTCCAAAACTGTTCCGTCACCTCCAATGGCGATTACTGCGTCAACTCTATTGACAAATTCTTTTGCTATTTCTGCACCATGATTAGCATATTCTGTTTTTCTAACTACGTACTCAATTGATGGGGCTATTTTCTTAGAAATTAGAGCTTCGATTAATCGTTGTTTGCCAACTCCCGAAATTGGATTGATGATGAAAATAGCCTTCATGTAAAGCGTGAAATATACTGTTAATAAGTCTTGTAATCTCTGCGTGAATGTACTACAAAATCAATAATTTTGACCAAAATATTTAGCGTGATGGCAACACCAGTAAAGGCAGTAATGAAATTTGATAAAAAAGGACTATCCAATAGCGAGTTAGTCGCAATCTATAAGGCGCTTCTTAAGCCCAGATTAATCGAAGAAAAAATGTTGATTTTGCTCCGCCAAGGTAAAATCTCTAAATGGTTTTCTGGTTATGGACAAGAAGCTATTTCTGTAGGAACTGCGTTGGCTATGGATACTAACGAGTATATTTTACCGATGCATCGAAATCTTGGGGTTTTTACAACTCGAGGTATTCCCTTAAGTAGATTGTTTACACAGTTTCAAGGAAAAATGAGTGGATTCACCAAAGGACGCGATCGTTCTTTTCATTTCGGCTCTAATGAACATCATATTGTGGGAATGATTTCGCACCTCGGTCCGCAAATGGGCATTGCTGATGGAATTGCATTAGCTTCTAATTTGAAAAAGGAAAACAAAGCCACTATTGTTTTTACTGGAGATGGTGGGGCAAGTGAAGGCGATTTTCATGAATCGATAAATACTGCTGCCGTTTGGGATTTACCCGTTATTTTTGCCGTTGAAAACAATCAATGGGGATTATCAACCCCAAGTAATCAGCAATTTAGGTGTAAACAATTTATTGATAAAGCTATTGGTTATGGTATTGAAGGCGTTCAAATTGATGGTAATAACATCCTCGAAGTATATCATAAAATTGTAGAACTTTCAGCGTCTATTCGTGAAAATCCACGTCCAATATTACTAGAGTGTATGACCTTTAGAATGCGCGGCCACGAAGAGGCAAGTGGTACAAAGTATTACCCGGAGGGATTACAAGATAAGTGGTCGATTAAAGACCCTATTGAAAATTATCAAAATTATTTGATTGGGTTGGGTGCTTTAACAGAAG
Source organism: Flavobacteriales bacterium (assembly GCA_016763645.1). Taxonomy (GTDB): domain Bacteria; phylum Bacteroidota; class Bacteroidia; order Flavobacteriales_G; family NORP312; genus NORP312. The sequence continues at coordinate 5,968 of JAESTK010000161.1, read as the reverse complement.
CAGATGTCGAAAAATTTTCAAAAGAAATTAAGAAAGAAATTGTTGACGGGTTAGACATCGCTTATGCTGAGAAAAAAATTATTCCCAATACTGAAGAAGAAATAAAGGATCTTTTTTTCCCGTTTGAATTTAAAGTAACCAAACCTGCATCGGGTAAAACTTCTGAAAAAAGATTGATTGATTCTATCTCAGATGGATTGAGACAATCGATGCAGAAATATGATGACTTGATTATTATGGGCCAAGACATTGGTAAATACGGGGGCGTATTTAAAATTACCGAAGGATTTGTCGAAGAATTTGGTGAAGATAGGGTGCGCAATACCCCTTTATGTGAAGCAGCCATTGTGGGCACAGGACTGGGGTTGTCAATAAAAGGAATGAAAGCAGTTGTTGAAATGCAGTTTTCTGATTTCGTAACCGAGGGTTTTAATCAAATTGTAAACAACTTGGCGAAAATCCATTGGCGTTGGGGGCAAAAAGCAGATGTCGTAATTCGTATGCCTACTGGTGCAGGTGTAGCCGCAGGTCCATTTCATTCTCGATCTACCGAAGCGTGGTTTTTTAATGTTCCTGGATTAAAAATTGTTTACCCGTCTTCCCCTGAAGATGCGAAGGGGTTATTGGCCGCTTCTATCGAAGAGCCTAACCCAGTATTGTCTTTCGAGCACAAAGCGTTGTACCGTAGCTTAAAATCTCAAGTGCCCGATGATTATTATACCCTTGAAATAGGTAAAGCAAAAACAATTAGAGAAGGTTCAGAAATTTCGATCATTACCTACGGCATGGGAGTGCATTGGGCAACGAAAGCTGTAGAAGAATTAAATATCGATGCCGATATTGTAGATTTACGAACATTAGCTCCATTAGATGTGGATGTAATTTACGCCTCCGCAAAAAAATGCGGACGAGTACTCGTTTTACACGAAGATTCTTTAACAGGAGGAATAGGTGGTGAAATTTCAGCATTAATTAATGAAAATTGCTTCGAATCGCTTGACGCACCTGTTATGCGTTGCGGAAGTTTGGATACTCCAGTTCCGTTTGAAGCAGATTTAGAAAATAATTATTTGCCAGTAGAGCGGTTTAAAGAAAAGTTGAAGGCTTTGGTTAAATATTAATTCCTCCTTGGCGAAGGAGGTTAGGAGGATTGACTTTTGAATTAATAAATACGGACAAATGATAGCCAAAATAGAAAACCACGTAATTGACGGCTTACGCAGCAAACCAATTGTTATTGATGTAGTCTTTAAACAAGATGGAAAGCCAAAGCAGGTGGTCATATTTTCTCACGGTTTTAAAGGGTTTAAAGACTGGGGACATTTTAATAAAACAGCAGAGTTATTTGCTGAGCAAGGTTTTGTATTTGTGAAGTTTAACTTCTCTCATGGAGGACATACTGTTGCTTCACCTGAAGAATGCACAGATGTAGAAGCTTTTGGTAACAATAATTTCACCATCGAAATGGATGATTTGGGGTGTGTTATTGATTGGGTAACTAGTGTGGAAGAGCTCAAGGGAGAAATAGATAAAAAAAATATAAATCTTGTTGGACACAGCAGAGGCGGAGGAATTACAATATTGAAGGCAGCAGAAGATACTAGAATTAAAAAGCTAGTTACGTGGGCAGCCGTCTGCGATTTTGGTGATAGATATACAGATGAGCAAGTTGCGCATTGGAAACAAGAAGGAAAACTAGATGTGGTTAACGGAAGAACTGGTCAAGTTTTACCTTTATATTATCAACTCTATGAAAATTATCATACAAATATTGAAAGGCTGTCTATTCCAGATGCTGCAAATAAAATTGATGTTCCGTTTTTAATAATTCACGGCACCGCTGACGAAGCAGTCGCTTTCGAAGATGCTATTAACCTAAATAATTGGTGTGCTACTTCTCAATTAATAGAAGTGGACAGCTCTGGGCATACGTTCGAAGGAAAACATCCTTTTGAAGAAAAAGAAGGGTATTCTGAAAATTTAGAAATTATAATTAACGAAACTATAAAGTTTCTTCAGAATTAAGCTTTAACTTTCGCTAATGCAGATATTTTAGATTGAGCAAACAAGAAGCCTCCAACAAAAACTCCTGTAAAAAGTAAGTCGCTAATAATTGTTCTTCCAAAGTATGGAATTCCAGCTACGTAGCATTCAATTAGCCCAGCAAAATTAGTTGGATACCAAGATCCAGTAGCCCAAACAGCAAAATTGGTAAGGATAAAAAACAGGAGTGAAGCACCTAAAGAAGCACCAATCATAGAAACAACATTAATTCTATTTTGCACATAAATTCCGACAAAGGCAATTAACCCAAATGCGCCATACACGGCCCACATAGTGCTGTGAAAACCAATAAAAACATCGGAAATAAGCATCACAACAGCTGGGATAATAAACGCAAGATATTTTTTCTCGAAGAACATACCTACAAATAATGCTAATGCGGTTATCGGTGCAACATTCGGAAAATCAGTTAGCATCATTCTTAACGCTACAGCTCCAATTACGATAAGCGTTAAAATAATTAGTCTTGTTTTGTTCATCTTCTCTAATTTTTCACAAATGTAAGTACTATTCTACAACCACAAATTCTACTCGTCTATTTTTTTTACGACCATCTTCTGTAGAATTATCCCCAACAGGTATAGAATCTCCATATCCTTTATGCGATAGGCGTGATGAATCTATCCCTTTTTTTGTTAGGTAGTTAACTACTGCTTCAGCACGTTTTTCTGATAAAGTCATGTTCGAAGCTGAACCGCCAGTATTGTCGGTGTGTCCTTGTACTTCTATTTTTACTAAACTGTTTTTAAGCAACGTTTCTGTAAATCGATCTAACTCCCTGTAGGACCTCGATAATAAGTTGGATTTGCCAGATTCAAAGTGAACGTTATGAATCTTAATAGCATTTCCTTTTTTAAGATTCGAAAAATCGGTTAACTCAACATCTTCCTCCATAATCAGGTCGAGTTCTTGCTGCGTTATATAGGGTAGTTTTTCGAACTGAAAAAAACCGTTTTCATCCATACTATTGGAACTGGAAGACATGAATGCTTTTCCATTGTCATCTACCATCATCATTTCAGCATACACATCGTTTGTTGCAACATCTAATTTTATACGATAATTGGGGTTGGGAGGGAGGTTGGTAAATTCAAATTCGCCTTGTGCATTTGTTGTTGTGTTTGCAATCGTATTTGAATTTCCTTCATAAAGTGTTACTCCAATACTAGGTAGCCCATGAATTGGTGACGTTCTTTTCACAACCTTACCTACAACACCTGTCTTACCTTGTTCTATTTTTATATCGAAATTGCTCGAGCAGTCGATAAGAATGATTTTATTACAGAGTAAGGGCAAATCATCGAAACCGTATTTTACTTTGTCGAGTCGAATCGTTTTTTTGATAATATCTCCATTCGAGTTTGTTTGAAAAATATCAACTTTGATGTCTTTTTTGTCATCTTCAATCATAACCAGAAAGTTTTGATTTGGAGGTAAATTTTCAAACTCGAACTCTCCATTTACATCAGACAATGTAGAAGCAAGCTCAATATTTTTATCGTTAAGTAACCAAACTTTAGCCCCATCTCTAGGGGTATTAATGTCGTACATTAATTTTCCAGTAATTTTAATAAGGTCGGTTTCGTTAAAGTCTGTAATTTTCAATAATACATTTTCGTTTGGTACAGAGCCATTATCAATAAGAAGTGTAAAGGAGCCTTTATATGTTTCGTTCATACTGTGGTCAACCGAAATAAAATAAGTTTCACCAATCTTTAGTTGGTCTGTATTAATTTTACACTCGACATTGTCAACGTATTTATCACAAGCAATTTCATTCATTTCACTATCGAACAGTGTTACGTATGGATTTTTCATAGTTCCAAACTTACCCCCAGATTTAACCTCAATAGAAGCCACATTAGATTTGGCAATAAACTGAAACCATTTATTAAAATTGGGGCCACTATTCATGCACGATGGTTTTTTACCATCAGGAGTTGCCGAATTGGTCGAAAATTCACCTTTTGCTGAACTCCATTTTGAGGTGTTACGGATAAACGTAGCCGCGTCTTTAGAGTCGTTGTTAAGCTCGCTAGTTATACAAAGCACAAAACTACCAACGTATTTTGGATGGTTGTTGTGATTTACAGAGATGTAATACCATTTGCCAATTTTATATTCCGTGTAGTCCAACGAAATATTAGTTGTGTCGTCAATAGAATTTTTACAGCCAAGCTCAGTAAGGTTCTCGTCCCAAAGTGATACTCTCGGCCATAGCATGGTTCCAGCCTCCCCTCCAATTTTCACTTTTATTTCGGCAAGCGATTCTGTTGCTTGAAATTTAAACCATTTACCGTACACAAATAGTTTGTCGTAACAGGAACTTTGCGGTTGGTTACCTGTAAGTTCGGTGGTAGAATAATCATCTGGGAATGAACACCAATATCTTGTTGAGCCAAGCAGAGTTGCCTCATCTTTAATGTTTTGAAAATCTTGTCCAACACCCTGAAAAAATGAAAAACAGAAGACTGAAAGATAGAATAGGACTTTTTTCATTGAATTAATCCTTGTATTGGTCATTTATTTCTTTATCGGTTGGGAAAGTTGTTTCGCGATCATTCACCGCCCTAACCCATGAGAGGTATTTCCCTTTCGTACTTTTACATGCAAAACCAACAATGGTATCATTAGGTGCAACTACTTTTGGCTCAAAACACCTCCAAGAACCATCGGATTCTTGAAAAGCAAGTTTGACCTCTATTTTTTCAGTGCAGGTATTTACTAAAAACGCCTTGTACGTATCGTCATAAACTCTTTTTCCGTTTTTGTATTCTACGCAATCGATACAAACATCTCCCCATTTGGAATCAACTTTTTTTAGGCAATTACTGGTATCCATTAAATTTGAATGAACAGAAGTAAAGGATAATAAAATTAAACTAATTATTGATGTGAATGATATTAATAATTTGATTTTCATAAATTTATCTATTTACAATTTGTATTCTTAAGAATTAATTTGGCTTCTGAATTCCCATGTTTTTTTGATTTTTTCCAATCGGCACAAGCTTTGTCGTGTTGTCCTTTCCCATCATAAACCCAGCCTCTATTATTTAAAGCATCGGTATCTTTGGGGTCTATACTCAGTACTTGGTTATAGTCTTTCATTGCTAAATCATATTCTTTCATTTTAAGATATGCGCTTCCTCTGCTGTTTAGTGCCCATTTTAGGTTATATCCAAGTTCAATTATTTTGGTGTAATCAATAATTGCTTTTTTATAATCTTTAGTCGCAGAGTAGCAAAATGCTCTTCGCAAATAAGCATTGGTAAAGTCTGGCTTTTGCTTAATTGCTTCTGTGTAGGCGATAATAGCTTCTTCGTAATTCCCAGTTGAATATTTGCTCTCGCCTCTTTTAAATAATGCATCAGCATCTTGAGCCAATCCAGATAATCCAATTGTAATTGCAACAAATAATGTGTATAAATATTTCATAATTAGTTTGTTTTGTTATTCAAAAAAGTCAACGCCCATATATTCTCCCTCATCGTTAGAAATTTTAATCAAGTGATTAAAGGCAACAATTAATCCGTTTATTGTTTTTTCGCTATATCCGACATTCATGTTAACTCTAAAGTACTGTCTTCTTACTCCTTTTTGATGGAAAGTTCGTTCAATGCATCCATCTCCAAATTTTTTAAATTCTCTAGGCATCTCCTTCAAACAATAAAGTGACAGAGCTTTTTCATCTGTATTGTATTTAGTCTTTTTTGGGTCTAGAGTAGAAAGGTATATCCTGTCCGTTCGGTACACTTGACCGCCTTTATAAAAATCGATATATATTTCTCTTTCTTTTTCTACTCTTACCTGAAATACAGTAGGGAACTTACTATTTATGTATTCAACGGTTTCTTTGGTTGAAATCCCTTGAGAATAACTTATTGAAATTGAAAAGGTTAAT
>JAESTK010000160.1 GCA_016763645.1 Flavobacteriales bacterium | reverse complement strand
TCAAACTCATCATCGGTAATCAAGTCGGTATCGTCTCCTGAAACCCATTCAAATTTTCTACTGCACTTCCATGAAATATTAATGGTGTCATGTTCCAATTTAGCATCAACAACAGCAATACCAAATACATAGTTACTGTCTGAATTATAGCCTTTATTTTTTATAGTCATTGTACCTGAAACAGTTATATCATCAACAATGTAATTAGAAAAAGTAACTGTAACTACTGATCCTTTTGTACTGTATTGATCAGAGAAAATTGTTTTTAACTGTCCCGACACACTGTAATTATCTGCACAAGAAGATGCCGTAGTGCCATAATCTAAAACAACAGTATTGGGAAATCTTACGGTATCGTAACCGATTATCGTAGAATCTATACAATTATCGATTGAATTTGATTGTATTGAATCTTGAGGGCCGTTAAGTAGGCTGTTTTCCCATGCCAAGGCATGTACGGTTCTGAACACGTTATTAAAAATACTTACAGCAGTAGCGTTATCTATAGGTGCAGCGTTTTTTGTTTCCAAATCTCTATCTGATTTTCTGCACTGAAATGCCACTATGGTAACCAAAAATAAACCACTAATGGCTATAACTTTCTTTATTGTCGAACTTGCTTTCACGAATTAAATATTAATCCCACTTAGACGAAAATACTTCAAAAGAGTTACACTTCAACTATTTTTTCTCGTAAATCGAAAAAGTCATATCAAATTGGTTTTTATCATCTTTAATATGTTGGCGACTCGAAGTCTCCTTCCACAAAGATAAGTCCACATTTGGGAAATAAGTATCGGCCTCGAAAACTCCATCAACCCCAGTAATATATAGTTTGTCGATTATGTCTTTAGCCATCGCATCAGCATATATTTGACCTCCTCCTATGATGAATGCTTCTACTTCATTTGCGTTTCTAGCAAATGCTATTGCGTCATCAATTGAATTTACTGTAACGGCACCGTTCATCGCTAAATTCGACTGCCGTGATACAACAATATTTACTCGGTTAGGTAAAGGCCTATACTTTTCCGGAATGGATTCATAGCTCTTTCTTCCCGTTATAACGTGATGGCCCGTTGTGGTTTCTTTAAAATATTTCATGTCGGCAGGGAGATGCCACAGCAAATCGTTGCCCTTACCTATTTCGAGGTTTTTACCAACTGCTACAATTGCCGAAACTATCATTATACCGCTACTAAGCCTTTAATGTGCGGATGCGGATTGTAATCTATCAATTCAAAATCTTCGAAGGTGAAATCAAAAATATTTTTTACTTTAGGGTTCATTCTCATTGTTGGCAACGACCGAATATCTCTAGTGAGCTGTAAATCAACTTGTTCTAGATGATTGTTGTATAAATGAACATCGCCAAAGGTATGGATAAACTCCCCTACTTCTAAATCGCAAACCTGCGCCATCATCATAGTTAACAGGGCATAAGAGGCTATATTAAACGGCACTCCCAAAAAAGTATCGGCACTTCGCTGATATAACTGACAAGATAGTTTTCCTTCGGCTACATAAAACTGAAACAAACAATGACAAGGAGGTAAAGCCATATTTTCAATATCTGCAACATTCCACGCGCTTACAATGTGCCTTCTTGAGTTTGGATTGTTTTTAATCTGTTCGACTAAAGTTGTTATCTGGTCAACGGTTTCTCCACTGGGTGTTGGCCAAGATCGCCATTGATGACCATAAACTGGGCCTAAATTTCCTTTTTCATCAGCCCATTCGTCCCAAATTCGTACACCATTATCTTTTAGATATTTAATATTGGTATCACCTTGCAAAAACCAAATCAACTCATGGACAATCGATTTTAAATGCAATTTTTTGGTTGTTACCATCGGGAAACCTTCATTCAAGTCAAATCGCATTTGATACCCAAAAGTGCTAATTGTTCCTGTTCCCGTTCTATCTCCCTTCTGGGAACCATTATCTAAGATGTGGTTTAATAACTTATGGTATTGCTTCATGCTTCGGATTTATATTTCCCAAAAATCGGTAGAAAAATCAGAAATCGAATTGAAAAAGAAGTGAAGTTATTAAAAGGTTTTCAAAAGAAATTTAATATAACATTCCAACAATTACGGCAGTAAACAAACAAGCTAACGTTCCACCTAATAGAGCGCGAAGTCCCAACTCAGCCAACATTCCCCTCTTAGACGGTATAAGTGCCCCAATACCTCCTATTTGAATCCCAATTGACGCAAAATTTGCAAACCCACAAAGGATGTAAGTTGACATGATAATTGACTTCTCATACGTAAATGCCCCAGCAGATTTCAACTCTCCCAACGAAGTATATGCTACAAACTCATTAATTATCGTCTTTTCTCCAATCAACTGCCCCACCAATAATACATCTTGAGACGGTACACCAAGTAGCCAAGCAAGAGGTGCACATAGGTAACCGAGCAAAAATTGAAACGACAATTTATCAAACGGGGTATTAGACGCAATAAATTCGTTTAAGCCTCCAATAGTTCCCACTTCACTAAGAATCGCATTGGCAAAAGCCATTAATGCCATAAAAACCAAAATCATGGCACCTACATTAACAGCCAGCTTAACTCCATCTGCCGTACCGTTAGCAATTGCATCCAACACATTACTGCCAATTTTATCTTTCGATACCTCCAAAGTCTGATCAAATTCCTCAGTTTCAGGAACAAGCAATTTAGCCGCTACAATTGCAGCAGGTGCTGACATCACAGAAGCTGCAAGAAGATGCTTTGCAAATAGGATTTTTTGCGCTTCATCTTCGCCACCAAGAAAACCAATGTAAGCAGCTAAGACTCCTCCTGCAATGGTCGCCATACCACCAGTCATTAAGCACATCATTTCCGACCTGGTCATTTTAGCTAAGTAGGGTTTTATCAAGAATGGTGACTCTGTTTGCCCTAAAAAGATGTTACCAACCGCAGCCAAACTTTCCGCGCCCGACAACTTCATCGTTTTTTTCATTACCCAAGCCAACACATATACAATCTTTTGGAGTATCCCTAAATAGAATAGTAAACTCATTAGAGCAGAAAAGAAAACTATAGTTGGCAAAATATTAAATGCAAAGTTGATTAACCCATTCTCTACACTGTGAGTGACAAAGGACCCGAACAAAAAATCTGTCCCTTTCTGCGTAAATCCTATAACTGCAATAAACCTTTTACTAATCCACTCAAAAACGTAAGCGACCTCATCCACTTCTAATATCAATAACGCAAAAACCAATTGAATTAATACCCCTTTTCCAATTAGTATCCAGTTAATCGCTTTTCTATTAGAGCTAAAAAAAAAGCCAATAGCCACAAGAACTGCCATTCCTAATACTCCGCGAGAAATTGATTCGAATCCAATTGATAAAAGCATCCTCTTTATTAATTTTGAGGAAACAAGTTAGAAAATAAAATTAAACAGGAAACTAATTAAGACTTTTTTCTGTTCTCAATCTCGTCTCTAATTTTAGAAGCCTTTTCGTAATCCTCATTGGATATAGCTTCTTTCAGGGTTTTTTCGAGCTCTTTTACGGACTTACCATTAAATGGATCTGTCGATTTTGCTAAATCTGCGATTTCAATTTCTAAATCATCCTCAATGTCTTCTGGTACGACATCTTCTTCTAGTACAATTCCGGAAGAAGATAATATAAATTCGTATGTATAAATCGGGCACTCGAAACGGACAGCAAGTGCTATGGCGTCAGAAGTTCTTGTATCTATCTCTACTTCCTTTTCTCCATTATTGCAGACCAATTTAGCATAGAAAATTCCCTCAACTAAGTTATATATAATGACTTCTTTAACTGAAATTTCGAAATTATCTGCGAATGTTTTAAACAAATCATGCGTAAGTGGGCGACTAGGCTGCATCTTCTCTAACTCAATAGCAATAGCTTGAGCTTCAAATCCTCCAATAATTATGGGCAACCTTCGCTTTCCTTCCTCTTCTCCCAGTACCAAAGCATAGGCTCCAGTTTGGGTTTGACTATATGAAAGGCCTACTATTTCGAGTTTAATTTTTTCCACTTTTTTAAAAATGCTCTAAGGATAGAATTATATAATACTTTAATTTTTCAATATAAATACTTATTCAATCATTCTCTCCTTTTACCGTTATAGCATTGCGCCACATAAGGTACAACTTTTTTACTAATTATTAGCTGCGTTGAATTTTTTATACGCTTCGATTAATCTTGGAAC
>JAESTK010000159.1 GCA_016763645.1 Flavobacteriales bacterium | reverse complement strand
CATACAATATGGTAATCGCATTTATATATCACATGCGATTGTTTTTTATATTTGCTCATACTTCACAAATATAGGCATAGCCTCAATTACATTACCACCTGCAAAGCAGGTGGTTTCTTAAGGTAAAATGAAATTAAATATTAATTATAACCGTCAGTCTCATGATAATAAAGGAAATACGATTGGTTATCATGAAACATTAACAAGATTTTGGATTAGTAAAATATATCAATTCATTAATTTCGAAAACTATGAGAATCTAATAGATGCCTGTAGAGCAATCTGTTTTCATAACTTATTTAATATGGAATATCCATTAAAATACTATTCTAAAACTCAATTATATAGCGAGGCTGCAAAACAGGCTTATATAAATCCACAAAAGACAAAGTAAATGACAACGAAACAAAAAAGAACAAAAGAGGGAAAAACATCAGAGTCGATCAAAAACTTGGCGTTGGAAAGCTTGTTCAGTTCAATTGACATGGGAAAAACAGGTAAAATTACACCGCCTCAATTTTGGAAAGAACTTAAGTCAGGAGGTATTTTGGAGGATGATCCAAGGCTTTCAGAAGTGAGAGAAAGTTTTATTAAAGTATTAGGGTCTAGCAAGAAGGGAATTGACCTTGAATTATTTACTGAAACAATTCAACATTCAGCTTTGGTTAACCGAGGTCTGAAAGGAGAGTTAGTGATCCCCGATTTTTCAAGTTTTTGTGAAGAAATTGTCAGTATTTTTAACGATGTAAAAAGTAATATGAGTGGTTCTGTAGCGAACTATATTCCACAACTTGCACGAGTAAACCCGAAACAATTTGCCGTATCAATATGCACAATTGATGGACAACGTTTTTCCTACGGAGACGTAAATAAAAACTTCTGTTTACAGTCAACTTGTAAGCCAATAAATTACTGTATAGCTCACGAGGAATTAGGTGAAGAAAAAGTACATAAGCATATAGGCAGAGAGCCAAGTGGTAGATCGTTCAATGAAATGGCCCTCAACAATGATGGACTACCCCACAATCCATTAATCAATGCAGGAGCTATTATGTGCACCTCTTTAATAAAAAATGATTCTCCAATTGCCGATCGATTTGACAAGGTTATCAAAACCTGGACAGACTTATCAGGCGGAGTTGAGCCTTCATTCAATAATTCAGTTTATTTGTCAGAAAGACAAACTTCGGATCGGAATTTCGCACTTGCATATTTTATGAGAGAGAATAATGCTTTTCCAGAAAATACTGATTTAATCGAAACGTTAGAATTCTATTTCCAGTGTTGCTCTATTGAGGTTAAATCTAGTTCTATGGCTAGTGTAGCAGCAACGTTGGCGAATGGAGGAGTGAACCCATTAACGGGCAAAAAAGTATTCAGTGCGGGTACTTCAAAAAATTGTCTTTCATTAATGAATTCATGTGGAATGTATGATTTTTCTGGGGAATACGCTTTTAAAATTGGATTCCCTGCTAAATCAGGAGTGTCTGGAGCAATGCTCATTGTAATACCCAATGTAATGGGTATATGTGTTTGGTCGCCTAATTTGGATGAACTAGGTAACAGTGTTAGAGGTGTAGAATTTTCAAAAAAGCTCGGAGAAAGATTTAATTTTCACAATTATGATTCATTGATTAATAATAACGAAAAGCTTGATCCAAGAAAGAGTAAATATGAAAATAGGATTGATAATGTGATAGGTCTGGTTTACGCTGCTTCTTTTGGGGATATTGATGAGATTAAGAAAATAGAGGCGAGGGGTATCGATTTAAACTCATCCGATTACGATGGAAGAACTGCTTTGCATTTAGCTGTATCTGAGGGACAAACAGAGGTAGTTGAATATTTACTTTTGAGAAATGTAAATGTACAGGCCAAGGATAGATGGGGAGGAACACCTATGGAAGATGCCAAAAGATCAAATCATTCTAATATTTATACTTTATTGGAGCAACATATCGCAAAATAATTATATTAAAAGCAAGGTCGCCATTGAACCATCTTTTTATCCCGCCAAAAGTTCGTTCTATTTTGGAGTTGGTAGCTTTGTTCGGACATAAAAGTTAAGCCCTATTCTAAAAACAATACTTTAGAATTATGGGGAGAATAAAAAGACATTATAGTCCAGTTGAAATTGAATTAGAATTTATAAATATGAAAAACGCAGCATAGGTCTTAGAAAAACTGTCCTACTTTTTGTTGCAATTCCAGAAAAAACATCGCCCTTATCTGGGATGTAACGCTTTTTTGCTAGAACGGAAGCGAAACTCATCAGAGATGATAAAAAAAGCCCGATGAAAATCATCAGGCTTTTCTATTTAGTTTTTTGTAATGGCGGTTACGAGTTGGGCTTTCTATCGTCTGCCTCTGCGACTTTTGCTGCTTCAAACATTTTAATAACTACCCTTTCTGGGTAATGGTAATCGCCCGCAATATCTTTAAACTCATAGTCTCTACCATTAATGTTTTTCACAACATAAAAATGGTTGATCGGTTTAAAATATTCATCATTTTTCACGCCCTGAGAATAAACAATGCCTTCTGGCTCTTCTAATAATATTTTAGGGTCAGAGAATAACAAATCTGAATTAATATCTTCTTTCCTTAATTTAATGTCTCCACCATCGGCAATAGACATCTGAAAATTGTTTCCAGACCTAATCTCTACTTGCCCCCAATCGCTTACTGTAACATCTAAATGAGCACTTAGCGTATCTGGCACAGTTACCCATATAGGTAGCCCATATTCTAATAAACTAACTATAATCATACCTTTTAAGGCATCATTTTTTGGTTCTGTGTTCTCTTCGTCTCCTGTATATTCGTTGTTTTCCTCTCCCCCACTATTACAACTTGCGGCACAACAAACCGAGGCAATAACTGCAATAAATAATATTCTTTTCATCATTCTGTTTTAATAATTTGTACAAAAATAGAATTTGATATACTACGAATCAATTTGCGATTTGTTGCGTTTACCACTATTAGTTGTTAATAAGCACTCCTTTTTAAGAACAAGCCTTGCAAACGCCTTCGATAAGTAAGTTCGATTCGGTAGCAATATATCCACTTGGTAAATTAGTTAATGGAATTTGAATATTGTTTAAACATTCAGAATTGCCACATTTAGAACATTTAAAATGGACATGGTTATCGTGGTGGTGATCTGACGAACATTCGTCCACACATAAAGCATACTTTGCTGATTCTGAATCATCCATCACTTTATGAACAATACCCTTATCAAGAAAAGAATGAATGGTTCGATAAATTGTAACACGGTCGAAATCTTTTTGCAACTCTTTTTCTATGTTGCTGTGGGAAAGAGCATACGTATATTTTTGAAATATACCTAAAACCGCTAACCTTGCTGAGGTGTTTCGTAAATCATGATTCGATAATATGAGTGGCGCTTCCATAATGGCAAATTTACAAAGAAAATACTTGCAACACTATTGCAATTAGTTTACTATTGCAACAGAGTTTCATAAATGAGTCCATTAATACATAGAATAAAAACGATAAACATTGATGTTGTTGGTGCGGCATTGTCCATTACTTGCGGTATCCATTGCGTTATTTTTCCTTTGTTAATGATGGCTCAACCGGTTTTAAAAGACAATTTTTTCTTTAGCGAATCGGTTGAACAAGTTATAATTTTAGTAAGCTTAATTATTGCTTCGTCTTCTTTTACCCTTGGTTATTTAAAACACAAAAAATCGAAGCCATTTTTGCTTTTTGCAATTAGTTTTTTCCTTATTTTAGGAATTCAACTAGGTGCTCTTGAACTAGAAATGTTGTTTATGCCAATTGCTGGGTTTCTTTTAGCTTTTGCACATATATACAACCACAGGCTGTTACACTAAATTTTTGCTAGAATGTGTAAAAAGGGGAGATATTATTGCTTTTCTTTTAACAAAGTCAACGCGGTTGCGTATTGCGCTGATTGCTCATTCCAATCGGTATAGTTAATTACAACAAAATAAGTTCCGCTCGCCTGATTGCCTCCATCCCAAAAATGAGTGTTTGGATTTGTAAATTCAAACAATTGAAGCCCCCAACGGTTATAAATAAAACATTCGAAATTCTCCTCAGGAAATCCAGACACTCTAAATTTATCGTTTTTGTTATCTCCATTTGGAGAAAACACCTTTGGCACATAAATTTTATCATCCGAATCTATCATTAGCGTATCACGACTTTGGCATCCGTTAGCATCCGTTCCTACTAAAATAATAAGGAAATTACCTGTTTCAGTATAGGTAATATCTTCTGGGTTTTGCTCTCCTGAAGAATCTCCATTTCCAAAATTCCAAGCATAATTTATTGTGTCGCTAGCTGAAGTATTGGTAACGGCAACTTCAAACGGAATATATCCTTGTTCGGGTGTCGCGGTAAAGCTCACCACTGGTATAGGAACAACATCTATTACAACAGCAGTAAACGGCCCTACACATCCGTTTAGCGTTTCATTCACAAAAATCGTGTCCGATTGTTCGGCAATTCCTAAATCGAGACTATTGCCTGAGCCAATTTCTGTTGTTTGATTATATTCATACCAAAACAGACTCCCTCCAGCTCCTGTCGCTGAAATATTATCTAATGAATCTAACTCACAATACGGGCTATTTGTAACTACACTTGGTGCTAGAGGAATTCCAAAAACATCTACAGTGATTGTTGTATCTCCAGTACAACCGGCAATCGTAATAGAATAAAGTACAGAACTACTTCCTATCCCTGCCATCGCTGGATTGAAAGTTCCTGCAGTAACATCAGTTATTCCAGGTCCAGACCATGCTCCGCCTTGTACGTCTACTTGTAATGTAATCGGATCTTCGTTTATGCAAATTCCCCCTGACGAACTAGCCGTAAATGCTGGGGCAGGACTCACAACAACTTCAACATCGGCTGTATCTGCACAATAACCAATCGTATCTGTCGCTATTAGCTGATAGGTTGTTGTACTCTCGGGAGATGCTACGGTATATTTTGTGCTATCGCTAGTCAGGGTAGCACCAGGACTCCATTCGTAAACGTATGTTGCGTCACTAAGTCCGCAAACTTGAACACTACACCATACAAGACCTGTGTCTGGGTCAAATCCATCAACATTAGCGCCATCTGAAAACAACAAAACGTTGTCTTGGTTATATAATGCATAACTAACTTCATAGGCAAAACCACCCTCTTCATATGCTAAACAAATAGAGTCGGTAACTCCAATGTTAAAAGTTATGGTTGAGTCTGTTCCATCAGCTAATGTATAGTTATTCGTATTGCCATTAACTGAAATATCTAGATTACCCCCATTCCATCCATCTCCAAAAGTATCATACATATTAAGCGTTAACTGGCAACTATCTCCTGTTAAGCTTAATCCAATCATCGTTGGGTCTATGGCAATATTTTGCCCAACACAAGTTGTGTCACTATACGCTTGAATATTAGGTTGAATTCCTGCGGAAACAAATACAGCTACCGTTCCTTCTTTATCACATCCTGTGGGGCTAGAGATTGTATAGTTGAACTCTACATTTCCAAACTGAGTAATGTTTGTTGTAGTAACTGATGATTCCGTAAAATCCGTTAAATAAGGCGAAGCTCCCCAAACGTACGTATAATCAGACGCTGCTGCTGGAACTGTAGTAAGCGTAAATGTTGCATCTGTTGACAAGCAGATTGCCGTATCTGATGCTGTTACTACTGGCTCGAAACTTGGAACAACTAATACATTAAATGTTGCAGAATCAGTACATCCGCCAACTGCATCAACCACAACAACTTGATATGTCTCATTCGAAAGCGGGTAAACATAAGTAGAGTCATTTGTTGGAGTGCTTATTGTCCCTATTTGTGTCCAAGAATATGCTAAAGTCGGGCTAACTATCGACCCAGAATTTGCACAAACTGAATACGCTAGCCCTACTAATGGGTTAGCCCCTCCTGCACCGTCAGAAAATAGCGTGTCATCGTCCGTTGTAATTGATGTATCTCCCATGTTTACCAGATAATAACTACATTCTTGGTCGGAAGGTCCGTTAAAAAATTTGAGTTCAATAATTGTTCCTTCTGTAATTTCAATGCAAAATTGACCGTAAGGGCCTGTTCCATGGGGAAATTGTGAAAACAATGAATCCTGAGCCAGTGTATCGTCCAGCCATAATTGTAAATAAGCATCATTCCATCCATCGCCAAAATCATCATACATTTCTAAACAATAAAGATTAGAAATTGGAGAATTAGGGCAAATAGACGTTTGAAGAAGTGTAGAGTCTCCTAAACACATGGTAGAATCTCCAAAAATGGTGATAACTGGTTGTGGCCCTTCAGAAACCTGAATTCTAAATGTATCTAGTCTTTCACAACCGACAAGGTTGGCGGTCTCTACAACATAGGTTAACCAACCAGAAGTGCCAACGGTATCTGCCGTTACTACGGAGTCTGTTGAACTACTTAAATAAGCTGTATTGAGCCATGTAAAATTATATGGTGAATCGTTAGATGGTGTTACGCTCATTTCAAACTCCCCATAAAGACAAATATCTGTTTCCGAAATGTAAGTGGCTACGCTAAACGAATCAACAACATATAGATTCATTAATGCTGTATCAACACGTCCCCCAATCGTGTCGCGAATTGTTATCATAACTAAGGACGTATCATCTGATGGGAAATAATTAACAAAAGAAGAATCGGTTGAGCTGAAAAAAGCTAATGGTGTTGATGTCCAAGACCAAACAAATGAACTTGGTAAAATTGGCTTTGAAAAACGATAGGCATCGTTTGTTGCCGTCCATGATTGTCCATTTCTTCCAGGAGCAGCAAAACCAACAGTGCCATCACTATTTTCGATGCCCATAGTATGAAAACCTGCTGCATCTGGCTGAGAAGTAGTGTGTATTTCAATATCAGAACCGTCTTCATAAATTAGTAATTGAACTGTAACATTGCCGCCTGCTCCATAATGCGGCACATCAATAAAATTAATAACCAGTATTTGATTGGGAGAAGTTCCTGTGGTAAAATACTCTATGGTTCCATCAACACTACCATTCGGATCCAAATCTTCCCAAGCAAATGCAATCAAATTATTTGCACTTAGGGGGTCTGGAAGAACTTGCCCCGTCAAAGGAAAAGGACCTTCTCCACTATCAAACGTTATAAATCCGTTAGATGAAATATAAAAGGTTTGAAACGTATCACAAAAGAAATTAAAGTCGAACCCTATTGGCAATGCCGCACTAAGTTCATCATCAAAAAGATTAACTGCAGTGCCAGGCCCCGTTAGAGGAGCAAAAGTTATACTTTGAACGATATACGTATCACATTCTATTGGGATAGCGTTAATATCTACCGCGAAGAAAGAGGCTGTATTGCCTTGACAGACAGTAGAGTCGCCAAACAAATTAATTAAAGGCTGCACATTTTGTGAGGCAATTACCAGAAAAGCGTCCGTTTTAACACAGCCCCAATCGCTAGTTAGTACAAATGTAACATAGGATGTATCGGCAGCTCCTATTATTCCTTCAACTGTTCCCGTTGTGTCGTTTACATCAAAATACGATGTTGGATACCAGTCGTAGTAATAACTAGCAACTGAATCGGGAGTTACCGTGAAATCTATTCCTCCCAACAAGCACACATTGGTGTCCGATTGCGTCATAACGTAGTCAAAATCTGGGACAACTGTTACTTTAACTGTGTCTGTATTAGCACATCCGCTAGTTGTTAAATCGCTTACTACTTGGTAAAATGTTGTTGAATCAGGGTCAGCCCAAGTCACATCACAACTATCGCATCCAAAATTAACTCCGCTGTTGATTGTATCTCCTCCGGGCAGAGCTGTCCACACAAAATTATCTCCTCCCTGAACAGATAGATCTGCGATTTGTTGCCCACAAACAACAATAACATCTTCGCTGGCAACGGTGCTTTCTTGTATTTTAACATTGTAAACGTAACTCTGTATCCCAGGAATAGGACAGACATCATCATCTGCAAAAATGACAAACGCATTATTAAAATTATTACCCCCTGTCGCTATCCATGAAATAGTTGCTGTTGCCGGATTTCCATTTGTTACTGTAAACGTTGCGCCAGGTAAAACTAGTTCAACATTTGAAGTCAACGTAAGCGAATCGTTATCTGGATCAGAAACTACAATGTCAAACGAAAATGATTCGCCATCACATAAAATTATCGAATAATCATCAACAACAGTTGCCGAACCGATAAGGTTTTGAATTACCCCCAATGTATCTGATGGAACTTGATTGGTGCAAGTCTGGACAATGAACTGTATATCTCTAATTACACTTCCAATTAAGTTTCCTTGGTCATCAAATTCTTGCACTTCAACCACTATAACCAAATTTCCTAATTGCTGAGGAGTAAAAACTAAAAGTCCTGTTATAGAATCTAGCGCAATTCCACTAGCTATTGGCTGTGCTGGTGTATATGGTGCGTCATATGCAATATCTATCCCTAGCCCACTTTGCGCTGATATAAACTGATAATAAACTGAATCGCCATCTACTTCCGTAACTCCGAAATTGTATGATACCTGTTGGTTGGCGCACACATAAGGAATTGGTTGTGCTGTGAAAAACGGAGACGTGTTACACGATTCTTCAATCGAATTCATTTCAGCTTGCACATAAAAGGTTGGTTCCGCTGTACCAAAAGTTAAACTCGTGTTTCTGCAACACAAGCTCCAACCAAAAACATAGTCAGCACAAGGTTGCAGTTCAATAATACCTTCAAAAGTGTACATCAGCATTCCAGGTAAAGAACCGCCATTACATGTACTACTGCCTTGGTCTGCCGCACATAGTTGAGAAATCTCTGTTCCTCCTGGGTTTAATAGGCTTAGAATCAATGGGCCTGTAAAGCAACTGCTCGATATGTCTATTGTTTCCGTTGTACTAGAAAAGGGGGTCCCTCCACAATCTGCAAAAACATTTAATCGAACTAAAAAAGAATCTGTACCTATACATTCGTAAGTTATATCTGCCCCAGCAACATGCGTTGCTTTTACAGAGCTATATCCCATTAACAATAAAATAACTGGAAGAAAAAATTTAAAAATAGATCTCATAAAAACTTATTGTTTTAAAGCCTAGCAAAGATACGAAAAATTAGAGCTGCCACAATTCGAGCAGATTATTTACCCTTGTTTACTGCCCCCTTCAACAGACTTAGGACTTCAAAAGTTTCAACAATATGTTGAAGAAAAATCTATTAATTTGCACTGTAAATCGCTAGCCTGTTAATACGAATTTCTTCGTCACAGCATTAAAATGAACCATAAACAAATAAATACAGCAGTTTTAGTAGTTGGTCAAGGTTTGGCAGGCACCTGTTTGAGTTACCAACTTCACAAAAAAAATATTGATTTTTTAGTGCTTGATAATTCCCATTACCGAAGTTCTTCGTTAGTTGCTGCTGGGTTAATAAACCCCGTTGTATTTAAACGACTTACCAAAAGCTGGATGGCAGATGATTTAATGCCTTATTTAGATGCTTTTTATCAAGAAATGGAAGGGCTGTTAAACTGCTCTTTCTATGAAAAAAAATACCTTCTCCGTATTTTGAAATCGGCTGAAGAAATTAATACTTGGCAAGAAAAAAAGGGGAATGGATTCGAAAACTATTTGGGAAATATTTCAAGCAAGAAAAACTTTCAAATTCCCTTAAAAAAAGAAAGCAACTTGGGGCGTGTAAATGCCTGTTCTGTGGATATATCAATACTGCTAAACAGCTGGAGAGACTATATAAGCAATCGCGAAAAACTTATTACAGAAAAACTAGGTTACAGTCAAATAAATTTTACAGACAATGGTGTCGAAATCCAAATCAACGATAAAAAAATCGTTGCCCGAAAAATAATCTTTTGTGAAGGAGCTGCGGGGGCAAAAAACCCTCTTTTTAGTTGGCTACCTTTTAACCTCTCGAAAGGAGATATATTAACGCTAAAAAACAACGACTACCTCTCGAAAGATATATTGAATAACGGCAATTTTTATCTGCCCACAAACGATGGTGTCATAAAAATGGGATCCACTTACAACTGGAATGATCTATCCTACGAGAAAGATGAAGAAGGGAAAAAGACATTGCTCGAAAAAGCACAAAAAACACTTTCTGGAAAAACAGAATTAATCAATCATCAAGTAGGCATTCGCCCAACTGTAAAAGACAGAAGACCTTTTTTGGGGCGACACCCTAAACACAACAACGCATATATTTTTAATGGCTTAGGCACTAAAGGTGCTATGCTAGCTCCTTATTTTTCCGAACAAATGATGGAATTTATAGTAAATGGTAAAAAATTATCTAACGAAGTCGATATTCTACGGTTTGGATAACGTATCGAAACAATAATGTTTAACACGCAGCTTTTAAAATTAGAACGATAGCGTTTTGAAATAAAGAATTTCTTGAAACGAACTATCCTCGAGGCAGAGCCATAGAGGTATTTCGCTCGTTGTTACAAATAATTTCAATTCAATTAAAAATCTGTTAGTTTTGTAGATATATACAAAGGAGTATCTCCAACCGCTAACAACAAGGCAATACACTTGTTCTAATAACATTAAAAACTAACTGAAT
>JAESTK010000158.1 GCA_016763645.1 Flavobacteriales bacterium | reverse complement strand
CGAGTATTCTCGAACGGAGGGATTGATAAATGATAGTATGTTAAAAATAAGCTAGTTAAGAATCGAACTCAGGTTATAAAAAAAATGGCAACCAAAATTGGTTGCCATTTTTTTTGTTTATAAGAAGTTAAACTAATTGATGATTAATGCTAAGTACATCGTTCACTAAATGATGATACTCTATACCAAAAGTAGTAATGCACCATACTTTTAATGCGGCTAATTCATCTTTTTTCAACCAAATCTTGGCTTTTCTAAGCTCCTTTTTAAAGAGAGATTTGTCGAAACTTACTCCTGATAGAACGGTTTTAAACATTTCTAACATAATATCCTGATTTTATTGTTAAGTAGCTAAAAACTAACGATTAAAGTAGGTAAAAAAACCGATATAAATCAATTTTTTGACGACTAATTATTAACAATAATGAAAAACTGTGGATAACTTCTAACGTGAGCTACGGAGAGCCCCACTGGTAGCTATCTATTGAAATATCAGACAGTTGAATAATTCTATCAACAACAGTTGATGCTAACTCTTCGAAAGTAGTAGGCTTATTGTAAAAGGGAGGTGATGCTGGGCAAATAATAGCTCCTGCTTCTGTTACTGTCTTCAGGTTGTTGATGTGAATTAGGTTTAGAGGAGTTTCGCGAGGTACAATTATTAATTTTCTGCGTTCTTTTAACATTACATCGGCACACCTAGTTATTAAATCGTCTGAAATTCCAGAAGCAATTCTACCTAAAGTGCCCATAGAACAAGGGCAGATAATCATTGCAGAATAGTTAGCAGAACCAGAGGCAAAAGGGGCGATAAAGTCTTTTTTAGCATAAATTTTGAAATCAAAATCATTATACGATTCATTCTCGAGCTCAAGTTTCCAAACGTCTTTGGCGTTGTCTGACATCACCAAACCTACGGTCTCAATTTGACTTCCGCATTGCGATAATTTTTTTAGTAAAGTTTGAGCATAAATAGAACCACTGGCTCCGGTTACGGCAACTACAATTCTATGTTTTTTTGCTCCAAATTGATATTTAAGAGATAAGCTTAATGCTAAATTTACTGCGCCTCTTTGCCACGCAAATTTATAAAATAGAGGTAGAATATAGGTAAATGTTCTAACTTTCCATATAGAATGCCCATATCTTACATTTACAGAAAAATTATTTTTTAGTTTGTAGTTGAGACCAAGCACATAGCCGTATTCATTTTTGTTAAAGTAGCGCTCCGAATCGGGTGTATATTCCAATCCGTTAGCCAAAAACTTTTGATTTAACAGCTTGCCATAAGACAGACCAATTTCGCCAGTAATTTTTTTGTAATGGTATTTAATCAACACCGGAATTTCGATGTAGTTTAACCGAATAGATGAATGTGACGGATTAAACTTCGTTGGATTTTTTCTGCTCCCTTTATTGATGTAATAGATTTCGAAACCAAAGCTAAATTTGTCGGATAACTCAGTTGTAACAAAGCCTCCTCCATTAAAACCAATCTTATCAAAACCGAGATATGCATCACCATGAATTTGAGCAGTGGTAAAGCCTCCTAGAACACCGGCCTTAAAAACGTTTTGGGAATAAGAGAATAAGGAACAAGTGAGTAAAGCGTTAACTAGAAATACTTTCATTATTCTTCTTCGATAACATGAATTTCGTCAACTTGTAAAATTTCTTTTGTAGTTGCATCGGCTACAAACGCGAGAACGATACAATTTTTGCTATCCCATAGATTATCTAAGTTATAAGAGTAATTTTTAATAATCCAAGTTTCGGCAACTTCACTCCCTGAAATAATTGATTCACCGTAGTTTCCATTAATATTATCTCTTAATACGTGTTCGTGAAGATAGGTTTCAACATCTGCGACAGGGTACGCAGGGTCTCCACCGGGAGGTGCATAATTTTTTTGCCAATCAACAATACTGTCTTCTAATATACATACTATAATATTGTAATTTCCGGTTATATCGTTCGTAATATAAGTACCGATACTAATTGATATAGAATTATTAGAAGCATCATAATCGAGTTGCATTTGCACGTCAAACAAAGGGATTTTGTCAATTATTTGGGTGATGGCTGGAGCCCAAGCTCCTGGGCCAAGAACCGTTTCGCTATTGTACTCAACTCTGCTCACCATCCCTACAGGATTACCTATGACACTAAAATCGGTATTCCAAGCCTCACCAGCCGTGGTTCTAAAATCTGTTGTAAATTTACTACCTCCACCATATGGTTCTGCAAAAAAACCAGCATGAACGGCCATAATGTACACTTGACTACCATAGGTTGATTTTAACCCCCTTGCGGTAACAGCTGCGCTTGGGCAGTTTCCGCAGGTATGTCCTGTATAGTCCTCCACTAAAATTCTGCGTTTAAGAGTTGATAAGTCTGGTGCTGTAAAATCATCCTGCCCATTGGACGTTGTATCTACCGCTGAAGTGTTCGTTTCTGGAAACGGATCAGCAATATAGTCACATGAGTTAAACGAAAAAAAACCTAAAATTGCAAGGATGTAAGGTAAATTGATTTTCATAACCTCAAATTTAAAAACTACTGGTAATAGATAAAGTTACCCCGTTAGATGCAGGAACATTTCTACAGACACCACCAACGCAGAATATACCTGCTCTCTGTCGTCCGTAACTTAACATAATTCTATTTCCTCCTTTTGTGTAACCAAATGTGCCTATCGGGTAGTGTAATTGTTTTTCCTCGTATTTGTTTCCATAGTTGTATTGATCCATAACGGCAACAAACCAATTGGGCGAGAACGTATACTCTGCTAGTAGAGTTGCCCAGCTTCCTTGATCTTGGTCTGTTGAAAGATGTTGTGCTTCAACCCTAACAGCGTGCTTGGGTTTTATTTTATATGAGACGTCTAAAACAACAACATTGGCATAGACAGTGCCTTTGCCGCCAAGTCCTTGAATAACTTCCATGTTGTAAATAAAAAGAAAACCAGCCGCTTTCGCTTTCCATTTTTTGTTTATTTTTTTTGTAATTTCTAGATTTATATCCTCAAAATACACTTCATCACCAACGCTTAAATAGTTAGTTTTGTATCCCATTCTAGTTGAGTCGGGGTCGTTTATAGATGGATACGCTTCTTTGTTTAAAGAGTGGATTCTGGAGTAATTAAAGTTGAATAAGGTTCCATATTTGCCCCCCAATCTAGATTTCTTTTTGATTTTATAGATAATATCCGCTTGAATTCCCATTTCGCCATTGGGCTGTGTTCCGTATGGATATAAGGTAGCTGCTAAGTTGTAGGTATGTTGCTTAGACAAGGCTGGTAAATAGCTCATGGTAAGGTTGTTTAACGATGCAGTTCTGTCTGATCTATAATCCATGTTGTCTATCATTTTACCAGAAAGTGAAATACCCAAGCCTTTTTTAGAGTAACCCAATGCTAAAATAGCCCCCTGGCCGGGTTTGTAAATGAAATTATTTGACGAGTTGGGGTCGTTTATTTTGTAGGCATACTCTCCCGCCATGGTAAATCTCCCATGATATAGATTAAACCGACCAGCATATGCGCCAACGTTTTCAGGGAGGTTATAGGTTGGGTCATCATCTTTTTGATATTTACTTACAAAGCTGCCACCAATGGTAAGTCTGGTCTTCAATGAATCTAAACGGGGGTGTAGTTCATTGATGTTAATTTCTCCATCAATACCCCGAACAATTCCTGGCCCCTGGCTGAAAAATAACCGCTGTTTACCGACAATCCCCTTTAAATAAATCCCCTTTATCGGGGTCAAAGTAACTCGAACACCTTCCATGGCGTTGTCTATTCCGAGCGAACGTGCTTCGTAACTTCTAAATATCATGCCGCTCCCAAATTGCTCGTAGAAATTACCAACGGTAACACCTATATTATCTATTTGATATGATGCGTATTTGTATGGTATGCCTGTTCCATTATATTTCGAGTCAATACCCTGTAACACATTCAAATAGCTTTCGAAACGAGCACCAGCAGTAAAATTCCCTCTGTTAAAAATAATATTGGCGAAACTGCTAGACAGTAACTTTTCAGGAACTGGAGGGGCACCAATTGCGGTGTCAGGATTGTAATACTGGTTTATGGTCTCGAAATTACCGTGTATTTGTCCAACATTGTTCCCGCCATTTTGTGAAAATGCGTTGAAAAAAAATAAAGAAAATAAGAGAGTAAAAAAACTGAATAGGTTTCTTGTCGTCATTTAGTGACTGATTTCTTCTCCGTTAGCTAATTTTTTGACCAATTCATATAATTCAATTTCATCTCCTTCAGAATATGAATTATGTTGCCATACAATGTTCCCTTTTCCATCAATTAAAAATGTGTGAGGAACATTGTTTACGTTCATGGCTCTTTTAAAATCGTAATTGGGGTCTAATAAAACTTCATACTCCCATGCTTGCCCATTTACATAGGGCGCAACTTTCGATGCGTTTCGAGAATCATCTATCGAAACAGCGATTAATTTTACTCCAGTTTCGTCAACCCAATCTTCATAAACCTCGGCAATGTTGTTTAATTCTTTTTTACAAGGGCTGCACCATGTCGCCCAAAAGCTAATGATAATTGGGTTTCCATCGTTTGAAATGGTTGCAGTATCGAATGATTGCCCATCCATTGTTTTAATCTTAACCGAAGGAATAGTTGAGGTTGGGGTAAAAAGAGGCGTAGTTACAAAACTACCGATTACCAATAAAATGATTGAAAGTTTCATAGAGGTATAGTTTGATTAAAAAAAGAAACAGCAGCCAATGTACAAAAGTTACACCAACTGCTGTTTCTTAAAATTATTTTGTTGTCTTACTTGATAATTACTTTAGATGTAGATTCAGATTCTGCACCTTTAACAGTAACAAAATAGATCCCTTTATCGAACGAAGATAAATCCAATGTTGTAGATCCAACTCCATTAACAGAAAGGTTTTCTGAATAAACAGATTGACCTATCATATTAGTAACGCTAATTTGGTAGGTCTCAGATTTAGAAGAGCTGACCATTAAGTTAAACACACCATTATTAGGATTTGGATAAACTTTAGTAGCAAAACCTTCAGTAGCAACTTCGGCAACGCTAGTAACTGTCCACAAATAATTTGTTTGTTTAGCATTAAGAATTTCTCCATTTGCTTTGCTAGACACCCAACCTACGGCTGTTAAATTTCCCATTTTCCATGCTGCATCAATTGAAACGCCAGTAAATGTATAAGTGGTAGTGTCTCCATTAGACATTGTAGATGGTAGTGAATTAGCAACGCCATCCCATCCGCCTTCGAGGCTTCTAGCAACATGTTGATGTCCACCAAAGATTGAATTCATATCGGCAGCAGGAACAGTTGCACCTAGATCTTGCCAATCTACTTGATTACCATCAACATCTGTAGTTAGCAACTCTATGCTATTAGAAGCATAATAATTAGATTGGTCATAGGCACTCGAAGTTTCTTGAATATTATCTTCCACTAAAACAACATTGCAACGGTAGTCTCCTACTAAATCAGTATGAACAGTTACGGTTAACGTAATGTCAACAGTTCGTGCTGTAGCATCCCAATTTGAACCTTCAACAGTAACTCCAAAAGGAGAGATAGTTGTTAATTCACTACCACCTAGAACAGTCATAAATGCACCAGGATCAATATCGAAAGCTCCAGTCATTTTATCAGAACGATTTACTAAACCGCTTGGGTATCCTCCGATGAAGTTTCCAATTCCATTATCATAAGCAGTAACAACCATTGGGTCTCCATTATGCACTGCAATACCAATTGCGTTGCTTTCAGATTCTAAATTTTGAAGACCAACAGCACCTCTAGGGCACCAACCGCACCATGTACCTGTAGCTTCCTCAAACACGTGTGTTCTAACTGGTGGATTGTCTAGTCCAGTTGTAATAAAAGAAGCATCATTATTTGTTAAGTCAGCATCGTTAGTTTGCGACAGAGTTACAGTAACGTTGTATTCGCCAACATTAGCTACACTCATCTGCGTAGGGTGAGTAAAACTACCGCTTTCGCCTAACGCAATATTTAAGCCAGAAACAGTTTGTGTTTGCGGTCCTGCACCATTGTCCCATGAAATGTCTATAGACGTAATGGTGTTACTGCCTTTGTTGGCGATTACACCAGTAATATCTATGTTTCCCCCTGAAGTAACATAATCAGTAGAGG
Organism: Flavobacteriales bacterium; assembly: GCA_016763645.1. Taxonomy (GTDB): domain Bacteria; phylum Bacteroidota; class Bacteroidia; order Flavobacteriales_G; family NORP312; genus NORP312. The sequence goes on along the minus strand of JAESTK010000158.1, from coordinate 2,811 downwards.
AAACAGAGACTAATTCAGCATCATCTGACGGTAAAGCACCCGCAGTAAATGTATGCGTACCACCAGTTCCAGCAGAAGTGTAGCTAACAGACGGGTTAGTGATAACAGTAAAAGATGATCCACCGTCTCCATATTGATCTCTTTCAATAAGGTCGTATTGGGCTCCATCAACTAAACAAAACGTACCGCCACTAATGGTTGCATTATTTGCGTAGGCTCCTGCATCAGTAGGTGCGGCTGCTGTACCTGAGCATCCGAAAACAGTGTTTCCTCCAGATGTAACTGTGTTTGTACCGCAAGCATCGCCAGTAGGTACTATTTCCCAATAGGTTTCATAACCCCAAGCGTCAGTTGTTACCTCAATTGCCGCAGCAACTTCGCCAGCAGGACATTGAGCAAATAATTGTCCGCCAAAAAAGCCAACGGAAGCTAAAAAAGATAAAAGTTTTTTCATGATTGAAGATTTAATGATTTAGTAATAGTTTTATTGCACCACAAATGTGAGGAATTAATTAATAATACGCTATAAAATAGGTGAAGTTATATTTTTTAAAATTGGAATCCTATTTTTAATATATTTTTACACAAGGATAAATTATCAGAGCAAATTTTTAAATTCAATCCTTGTTTCTCGTACATTTGTGTTGTACAAAAATAGAAAATCATGAAAAAAGTGGCATTTAGTATTTTAGTAGGGATTTTATCAACAGGGCTGTTTGCCCAGGACTTAACTTTTCCTAATTGGGTTGATATTGTAACAGGAACGACTCTTGAATGGAATATTACCTCTTATGGAATGGATGTGATAAATACATCTGGTATGAGTTTGTCGCTCAGAGTTGAAAAAAATCAGATAGTTACAGTTAATACAACTGGATATTATTTTTGTTGGGGACCTACTTGCCAGGATACTGATGACACCTTGTCAACAGAAACAGTTGTTATGGCTGATGGTGACACCAATACGACTTTTTTAAGTTATGCTAGAATATCAAGTAATAGTTCAAATGCAGGAATTTCTACTATTGAGTACTGTTTTTTTGATATTAATGGGGATATAGCGGATTTTTGTGTAAATCAATACTTCGATGTCTCTTATGTTAGTGGCTTGTTGGAATCAGAAATAAAAGAGCAATCATTTAAGGTGTCTGCACAAAGAGGGGCAGTTTTAGTTTCTGTTAATAAGGCAACGGAAAACCTTAGGGTTAATATATATGATACTACGGGTAGATTGGTTTCTTCTCAAGTTTCATCTGATATGCGAAACGTGCGTGTGTCAACAGAAGGATTCCCCGCGGGAGGTTATGTGGTAAGTGTTGTTTCTAGCCAAAAAGTTATAGGTTCAAAAAGCGTTATCCTTTTGCAGTAGCACTTTAAGATGTTGATTAATTAATATTGGAGTCCCAACTGTAGCTTTTTCACGAATAAAAGTCAGGTTTTCGATGTCGTTCACTTTAATTTCGTTCGGGTCAATCAAATATTTTTTAATGTTAGTAGGAGCGTGATGAATCAGTCCAGCTGCTGGATGAACGTTAAGAGATGTTCCAATAATTACAAAAATATCGGCACAGGATACTAACTCGCAAGCCTTATCCATATTAGGTACTTCTTCTCCAAACCATACAATGTTGGGTCGAAGTTGCGTTCCCTTCTCGCAATTATCCCCAAGATTTATTTCATCGAAACCGATAGTGTAAATCAAATTTTCATCAACCGAACTTCTCGATTGAGTGATCAAGCCGTGAAGATGTAAGACATTTGTTGAGCCAGCTCGCTCGTGTAAATCATCAATGTTTTGGGTAATGACTTTTACCTCAAATTTTTCTTCAAGTTGAGCGACCAACTGGTGAGCTAAATTCGGTTGAGCACCTTTAACTTGAGCTTTTCTTTTATTGTAAAACTCCAACACGAGTTTTGGGTCTTTTGCCCATGCTTCGGGAGAAGCACCATCCATAATATTGTATTCTTCCCAAAGGCCATCCGAACCTCTAAATGTTCGAATGCCACTTTCGGCACTAATACCTGCCCCCGTAAAAACAACTAGTTTTTTCATTCCAACCAAAGGCAGAATAAATCTCTAATTTACGAAGTTGTAAAAGTGTATTGAATCTGGGTTGTAATTTATACTTTTACGAGTTATTAATTAAGGAAAGAACTATGGCAAAAGTAAGGAAACAAGAGGCGTTAGATTATCATTCGGAAGGCAGAAGAGGTAAAATTGAAGTAGTCCCTACGAAACCATATAGCTCGCAAAGAGATTTGTCGTTGGCATATTCTCCTGGGGTTGCCGAGCCTTGTTTAAAAATCGCGGAGAATAAGGAAGATGTATATAAATACACAGCGAAAGGAAACTTGGTAGCAGTAATATCTAACGGAACAGCGGTTTTAGGTTTAGGAAATATTGGCCCAGAAGCATCAAAACCAGTAATGGAAGGAAAGGGGCTACTATTCAAAATTTTCGCTGATATTGACGTTTTTGATATAGAAGTAGATGCCTCAGATGTTGATGCATTTGTAAATACGGTAAAGGCAATAGCCCCAACATTTGGAGGAATTAATTTGGAGGATTTAAAAGCACCAGAGTGTTTCGAAATTGAAAAACGATTGAAGGCAGAGTTGAATATTCCAATCATGCATGATGATCAACACGGAACAGCCATTATTTCTGGAGCTGCACTGATTAATGCTTTGGAAGTTGTAGATAAAGAAGCAGGGAAAGTCAAAGTTGTGGTTTCAGGTGCTGGTGCTTCGGCACTTTCTTGTACCAAGATTTTTAAAGATTTGGGAGTCAAGAAAGAAAATATAATTGTT
>JAESTK010000157.1 GCA_016763645.1 Flavobacteriales bacterium | reverse complement strand
TTCATCACGGGAGCAACGGCACTTGCATTTCCTAAATTGATGGGCGAAATGATTGATGCATCAAAAGAATCTTCGATTGATGATATAAATAGAATTGCGCTAATACTATTGGTCGTCTTTATCTTTCAATCCATTGCATCATATTTTAGAATTTACACCTTCTCTTATGTAACCGAAAAAGCACTTGGCAAGATGCGATTAGATGTATATCAACACGTAATAAAATTACCTATGACTTTTTTCTCCTCCCGTAGAGTTGGAGAATTAAACAGCCGTATTTCAAGCGATGTTGAATTACTAAACACCACATTTACGATAACCATTGCAGAACTATTGCGTCAATTAATTATCATTATTGGTGGAGTTATTTTTCTTTCTACTATTTCTGGAAAGCTGACACTTGGCATGTTGTCTATCGTGCCTGTGGTAGCTGTATCGGCAGTACTTTTCGGGAAATATATTAAGGGGTTTTCGAAACAAACACAAGCCAAAATTGCCGAATCGAATGTTATTGTTGAAGAAACATTTACGGGTATTGCCAACGTAAAATCGTTTGCTAACGAACGTTTCGAAATTGCGCGCTATGCTGCTGATATTAAAGAAGTAATTGCGTTAGCCATTAATGGTGCCAAATGGCGTGGGGCTTTTGCATCCTTCATCATCTTCTGTATTTTCGGTTCTATTGTAGCCGTAGTTTGGTACGGTGCAATATTGGTTCAGGGTAACGAATTAACAATGGGAGAACTGATTTCGTTTATTCTCTATACCGTTTTTATGGGCGCGTCTATCGGTGGTATCGCAACACAATACGCCCAAATTCAAAAAGCGGTAGGAGCTACCGAAAACCTCATGGATTTATTGGACGAAAAAGCGGAAAATATTAATACAGAAACATTAAATTCTATTCAAATAAATGGAGATATTGAGTATTGCAATGTATCGTTTAATTATCCTTCGAGACAAGACGTAACTGTACTAAAAGATGTTTCATTTTCTGCCAAGTCAGGGCAGTTAATTGCAGTTGTGGGGCCAAGTGGTGCAGGGAAATCAACTATGACTTCTCTATTGTTCAGGTTTTACGACCCAAAATCTGGCTCTATTAAAATAGACAATAAACCTATTACAGATTATTCGATTACTGAACTACGAAATGAAATGGCAATCGTTCCACAAGACGTAATTCTATTTGGAGGGACAATTAAAGAAAACATCGCCTACGGAAAGCCAGGTGCCACATTGGAAGAAATTCAATTGGCAGCAGAACAAGCAAACGCAAAAGAATTTATCGATAAATTTCCAGAACAATATGAAACAATTGTTGGCGAACGAGGTGTTCAACTTTCGGGGGGGCAACGTCAGCGAATTGCGATAGCTCGAGCTGTATTAAAAAACCCATCTATCCTGATTTTAGATGAAGCCACAAGTTCGCTTGATTCCAAATCAGAAAAATTGGTACAAAATGCACTCGAAAAATTGATGAAAAATAGAACTTCAATTGTTATTGCTCACCGATTGTCTACTATTCGTAAAGCGGATAAAATATTGGTACTGGAAAATGGAGAAATAAAAGAAAGCGGTACTCACGGAGAACTAATTGCTAATAATAAAGGTACTTATCGACATCTTTCCGATTTACAATTTGAATTATCATGAGAAAAATAGGCTTTATTATATTCCTTATTTTTGTTGGGTTTACATTAAAAGCACAAGAATCAATTAGCGCACAACGGCCTACCATGACCGAATCTAATACAATTGTAGGTCCGAAAATTATACAAGCAGAAACTGGCGTGACATACGTTAATGACAAAGTCGATTTTAACACCTTTATTCGGTTTGGAATTAACGAGCGGTTAGAGTTCAGGCTAGCTAGTTCATTCGATTCTCGTAGTCTTGACTTGAGTGGTAAGGTTTTTATTTACGAAGGAAAAGCCGCTATTCCTGGGTTATCATTTCAAATGGATTATAATCCATTTTTCGGGATGCAGAACTACTCGATTTCGGCTGCCGGTGCGCCTACGACAAATTTCTTTTACACCATAAATGCAGGTAATGATTACGATTGGTACGGAATTATTCTATTAGGTTATGCATTTGGAGATGCATCCGTTTTCGCAGAATATAAATACCACGAAAACTATCAACAAATTCATGGTGGGATTACATATATTATCAAAGGGGAGGTTCAGCTAGATATCAATGGTGGTCTAATTGACTTTTCAACTCCTTACGTTGGCGTGGGCTTGGCTTTTCGTTTAAAACCTTTTGCTATATCATCCACGCCTACCCCTCCAATTACAGAATAAATTTTTACAATAATGGATACTACATTAGTCGAAAAAGCTAAACAATGGACCAAACCTCCATTCGACAACGATACGCAACAACAAGTTCAACAATTAATTGACAACCTAAATACGGAGCTTGAAGAGTCTTTTTATAAAGATTTAGAATTCGGAACAGGTGGACTACGCGGAATTATGGGCGTTGGCACAAACCGAATAAATAAATACACAATTGGACAAGCCACTCAAGGATTAGCAAACTATATTAAACTTTCGTTCCCTAACGAAAATTTAAAAGTTGCCATTGCACATGACTCAAGAAACAATAGTCGTTTTTTTGCTGAGACTGCTGCAGCTGTCCTCTCCGCAAACAACATCAAAGTCTATTTATTCGAAGATTTGCGACCTACTCCAGAATTATCTTTCGCTGTAAGGCACTTAGGTTGCAACGCAGGAATTGTTATTACAGCTTCTCACAACCCAAAAGAATACAATGGATACAAAGTGTATTGGAATGATGGAGGTCAATTAGTTCCTCCTCACGATAGTGGGGTAATACAAGAAGTACGAAAGGTTGATTTTTCCTCAATTAAATTTGATGAAATCAGCGATAATGTAGAAATGATAGGAAATGAAATTGATGAAATTTATCTAGAAAAAGTAGCTTCACTTTCATTCAATAAAAGCTCCGATTTAAAAATAGTTTTCACCTCTCTACACGGAACGGGAATTACTCTTGTACCTAAAGCACTCGAAAAAGTTGGCTTTACAGATGTAACTTTAGTAGAAGAACAATCTAAACCTGATGGAAATTTCCCTACGGTAGATTCTCCAAACCCCGAAGAACGTTCAGCACTTAAATTAGCGATTGAAAAGGCTACTTCTATTGATGCAGATGTAGTTTTGGGTACAGACCCCGATGCAGACAGGGTTGGTATGGTGGCCAAACACAATGACGAATTTGTTATTCTTAACGGAAATCAGTCGGCAACATTACTCGTTTATTACATACTTAGTCAGTGGAAAGAGACAGGAAAATTAACGGGTAAAGAATTTATCGCAAAAACAATTGCTACTACTAACCTGTTAGACGAAATTGCCGATCATTTTGGTGTTACTTGTGTAAATACCCTAACAGGCTTCAAATACATAGCCGAAGAAATCCGAAACCAAGAAGGGAAAATGCAGTTCATTACTGGAGGTGAAGAAAGCTACGGGTATCTTGCAGGAGACTTCGTAAGAGACAAAGATGCGGTAATTTCAACCGTTCTTCTTTGTGAAGTTGCCGCTTGGGCAAAGCAGCAAAATAAATCGTGTATCGATTTACTTTCTGAAATTTACGTTCAATTTGGTATGTACCGAGAAAACTTGATTTCCGTCACTAAAAAAGGAAAGTCAGGAGCTGAAGAAATTGCTGAGATGATGGATAATTTTAGGACTAACCCTCCTGTTTCTTTAGGGGGAAGTAATGTCTCAATTCTTAAAGATTACCAAAAAAGTGTTTCAAATAATTTATCTGACGGAACTTCTGAAGTTATTAGCTTACCAAAATCTAATGTACTTCAATTTGTGTTAGAAAATGGTTCACAAATTACAGCTAGGCCTAGTGGAACCGAGCCTAAAATCAAATTTTATTTCAGTTTAAAATCAAATTTACCTTCTGCAAGCCAATATGATTCAGTTTCTAAATTACTAGATAATAAAATTGCCACAATTGCAAACGAGCTAAATCTTAACTAATTTTTTTTTGCAAAAAAAATACCCGTTCGAAAAACCGAACGGGTATTTATATAATTTAAGTGGGATTTATCTTACAATAATCCTTTTTGTTTTCTCGAATTTATTGCCTCGAATTGTAACAAAATAGATGCCAGCTTCGACAGAGTTTAAGCTAATTTCAACTTGTGTTCCGTTAAGATTAACATTTTTAACTGTTTGTCCAATTACGTTTCTAATAATAATTGTATAGCTCCCCTCTTTGGAAATATTCAAAGTAAACATTCCATTATTAGGGTTTGGAAACAAGCTCAATTGAATTGAATTGCTTATCTCACCTATCGACAGTGGTTCGCTTATTGACACATTTTCTGTTACCGTACATCCATTTCCGTCAGTTACAATTACAGAATACGAGTTCGATCCAAGCCCTGTTACAGTTGCAGTACTTCCTGCAACACCCCAATAGTAGGTATAAGAACCATCACCGCCACCAGCAATTGCTGTTGATGTACCATCTGATGCTCCATTTAAAGTCGCATCTGTTGAGGTTACTATTAAACTCATTGCGGCATTTTCTCCAACGTTTACTGATGCGTACGAATCACAACCTGCGTCTGACACCGTTAAGTCATATGCTCCTCCGCTTAGTGCTGATTGACTAGCGGTTGTTGCTCCATTTGACCATACATAAGTGTAACTTGTTCCGCCAGCCACAGTGGTAATAGCACCATCAGAATCTCCATTGCAGGTTACCTCACTTGATGTTACTGATACTGATGGACCATCTGAATTCGAAACCGCTGTATTTGTAATTCCCATACAGCCATCTTGATTGTAAACTGTTACCGTATATATTCCTGAAACTAAGTTACTCGCTGTTATGCCATTCTGACCATCTGACCAATTAAAGGTATAGTTAGAACTTCCTCCTGTTGATGTTACGGTTGCACTACCATTATTATTTCCACACGTTGCTTCTGTAATTGATGTAGATACTGTTACAGCCGCTAACTCATTCACAATATAATTATCCTCTTTAGGGCATCCATTTGCATCTGTTGTGGTTAGTATGTAAAACCCAGCCAGAATTCCTGAAACATCTTCGGTAGTCGAGCCATCACTCCAAGCAAAAGAGTAAGGGCTAGTTCCTCCCCATGTGTTTACATCTACATCTCCATCACTGTATCCATTGCATGAAGCATCGGTTACAAAGCCTTGCGTATAAATCGAATCTGGTTGCTCTATTTCGATATATCCACCAATTTGACAATTTGGAGTTTGCGAGTCTGTTACCGTAATAATATAACTGCCTTCTGGTAGTCCTGTAACGGATGTCCCTGTATAGGTATCCCCAGAGTTAAATTCTTGCCATTGAATTGTATAGGGGCTGGTTCCTCCTGTTACGGTAATTGATGCTGCTCCATCATTTCCTCCCGCACATGTTACATTACTCGATGTTACACTTGTTATGGAGGGTGCGCCAATGTTATTTACAAATTCGCCTTCGGTGTCTCGACATCCATTCGCATCGGTAATTTCACAAATGGCAGCGCCTTGAGCTAATCCGGTAATTGTCATGGTTGTGCCTAATGAAATTGAATTTACATCAAACCAATTATAGGTGTACGGAGTTACTCCTCCTACACCAATAGCTGTAGCTGTTCCATCACTGCCGCCACAGGTTGCATCAGTGGTGGTTACTATAACGCTATCCATACCTAAACTTCCCGAAATAGTTATTGCATCTGTTACTGTACAACCAATATCATCTGTTACAGTTACATTATAAGTGCCATTATAACTGAGGTTGTAAATTATATTCCCGTTATCTCCTGTGTCCCAATTATACACAAATGGTGTTACTCCGCCAGTTACTAATGCTTGGGCCTCCCCATCGCTATCTCCACATGCGTCTGACTGGTTTTCAAAAACTGTTACTGATACAGAACAAGGCGTAACCGTGGTAATGGTAACCGAACCCATTGCTGTGCAAAAATTAGCATCATAAACAGTTACAGTATATACACCTGCCGTTAGGGCCGTTTGCGTATCAGTATTTCCAAAATTACTCCATTGGTAAAAAGTGTATGGAGTTGTGCCTCCCGTGGCATTCATGGTTGCCGTTCCATCACTAGCTCCGGGCACTGACTCTTGTGTACTTGCCATGGTTACCGTAAATGCTGGTGGTTCAGATATAGACACCGAACCTGTTACAGCTGTGCCACAAAAATCTGTTACAGTATAATTGTAATCACCGCTACTTAGGCCTGAGATAAAATTATTTGAGCTTCCAACATCCCAATTATAAGTATATGGAGATGTACCTCCTGATGCAAAAATTGTTGCTACACCATCACTACCTCCAGGGCATGAATTTTGACCAGAAACAGCTGTGGAGCTAAGAATTCCTGCGGGACCTGTTACTGAAATCGATTCGGTAACTGTACAAACTGCCGATGCTACCGTTACCGTATAACTACCAGGTGAAACACCTGTTATGTTCTGAGTTGTAGCTCCATTATTCCATAAGTAAGTATATGGAGAATTAAAGCCCAATGGGTTCGTTGTTGCTGAGGCATCTGATCCACCTGTACAAGAAGGAAGTTGCCCAATATTAGCTGAACAAGTTTGTATAAACACAAAAAAGTCGCCATAAAAACCTCCACTAATCAGATCATTGTCTCCATCGTTATCGATATCAACGAGCTCAACAGTCGACCAATTTTGACCTATCGGTAGTAAGCTAAATGGATTATACACAATACTTCCAAACGTTGGGGACGAAGCAGTTCCGATGTTTTCATAGTAAGCAAAATTACCATCATAGCCAGTATAAGACCCTCCACCACCAAGAAGTATATCAAAATCACCATCAT
>JAESTK010000328.1 GCA_016763645.1 Flavobacteriales bacterium | reverse complement strand
TTGTTGAGGTGGCTTCTATTCTTGCTCTTGTTTTAGGAATTTATGGGGCGATATATTTTAGTGATTTTGCTGCCTCTTTTTTAGAAGCTAAGGTAGATTGGAGTGAGAAAACAATTAACATATCTATTTATTTTTACTGCAATAACTTTTAGTGCGTGTAAGAAAACAGTTACTCCATCTGACGGACAAGCCGACAAATTCACTAAAATATTTGGCAATTACGGGTTAGATGTTGGATCAGAGGTGTATCAAACCCGCGATGATGGCTACATATTTGTTGGCACAATCACGACACATACTTACGGTAAAGATATTGCCGTAATTAAAACCGATAAATTTGGCAACGAAGAATGGTCCAAGGTTTATGGAGATACCCTAGATGATTTTGGTAATAGTCTAAAAATTGTAGGAAACGAATACATCGTTCTAGGAACAACTACAGACACAACACTTTCTACCAACATATATTTACTAAAACTAGATGCCTTAGGTAATGAAATATGGTCTAAAACAATTGGCACACCTGCCAATGAAGAAGGAAATGATATAATTATTACAAGCGACAACGGCTTTGCCATTTTGGGTAGCACAACTGCCGAAGAAAAAATAATTGGTCCTGGGGGAATAGATTCTATTAAAAATCCGCTTGGCTCTAAAGATTTCTACTTCGTAAAAACAGATGCTAATGGAAATATTGAATGGGCTGAGAACTATGGAGCCAATAAAGAAGAATTCGGTACTAAAGTTATTCAAAAAAGTGATGGAGGATATGTAATTATGGGCTCATCAGCCAGCTTTGAAGATAGTCAATATCAATCGAATAGCATACTTGCTATTGTAGTAAACGAGAACGGAGCTATTAGTGGGGGGTTCAATACTTTTGGAGGATCTAAAAATGACTTCGGTAACGATATAGTGGAAGTTTCTGACGGCTTTATCATTCTTGGAACCACCTCTAGCTTTTCATCAAGTGGCACAGCTACTTACGTTGCCAAATCAAATTCGACTCTAACGGACATAACTTGGGAAACGTCTTTTGGCGGAGGCACAAGTAATGATGGCGGAAAAGCTCTCTATATTGATGAAGACGAAAACATTATTATAGGCGGATTCACTGATGAGGATGGTATTTCAAAAGGGCTAAGAGATCAATATTTGTTTAAGCTATCTCCCGCAGGAACTCTTGATGACACCTGGGGTAGCACATTTGGCGGATCTGGCAACGACATCATTAACTCTGTTTACCCAACTACTGATGGAGGCTTTGTTTTTATCGGAACTACCGATTTTGAAAACAACCAAATGATCTCACTTACAAAAGTTGACAGCGAAGGCAAACTCGCTAATAACTAGTTGATAACGCTTCAATTAGCCACATTGCAAATTAGGTTTATTCCCCTTTTTTTATATATTTTTGCTACATCAAATTAGATCCTAACAACTCTATATAATAATTACATGAAAAATTTATTCAAACACCTACGAATAACTGCTTTGTCCGTTATTTTATCCGTTCTGTTTTTCGACACCATCGCACAAAGTGTTTCGGCAACCTATACATCAGGAGATATTTCTACCCGAAGATACGAATACGAAGGCGATTGTAACGGACCAACCAATCCCTTAACTGTAACATTGCCTGGTGGAGGTCCGTGGAAAGTAACTAGTATCGATATTGCGTACGACATTAAAGCACAAGGTAATGGGTGGATGTCTGAGCAACGCTCTTTAATTCATTTTCAAAATCATGGTATAAACGAAAATGGAGGGATTTACTATTCTGGAGTTGGCGATGCTACGGGAATTTATAGCTATTCTAGAACTAATGTTGATATCGCAAATGGCGTTTATAATGGAGGTGAAAATCTCGTTTTCGAAATGCGTGCATGGCGCACATACGATGGGGGTTCTGATTGCGGAACAAGTATTAACAGAATTGACAACAATACTTGGATTGTAACCGTTTACTATGTTGCCGATAACACCAACACGACTATTGTTAGCCAAACATCACCGTCCTGCGTTGGCGGTAATGATGCTGCTGTTACAATTACTAGTGTAGCCGGAGCAAGCGAATACTCTTATGTTTGGTCAGATGCTGTAAGTTCTAATATTTCGCCTGTAAATCGAGTAGCAAGCACTACTGGTCTTACAATTTTCGCAACAGGAAACAATAGAATGCTAGTTGTCGCAGTAGCAACCCGAAAAACTACACTTCAAGAATCTACTATTTCATACGGTGGTCAGTCTCTGACGCTCCTAACCGAATTAAACACACTTGGCGGAAACAAAGACGTAATGATTGAGTATTTTTACTTAAATGAGGTTGGTATAAGTGCGGCAGCTAACATTACCATTACAGGAGGATGCTATGACTGTTCTGACATCTATGTCCATTCGATGATGTTCGAAAACGTTGACCAAGACAATCCTTTTGGTTTAATCACTGGTAACACAGAATTTAATAGTAATGATGATGACATCAGTCTGCCTTCTCAAGATTTCAACCCTAACGAGTACAGCCTTATTGCAGTGGCAAATGGAGAAGACAAATCTACCTCAGCCAATAATGGTGCTACATCCGGCTACACAGAGTACACAGACGAAACTGGTGGTGGATTAGGGTTAAGTTTACAAGGATTAGGTTACTCATCATCAACTACTAAAGCTACTGCCGATGTTGATTTATCAGGAAATGTAGAATCTAAAGTTGTTTTAGCATTAGTTCTTCACCCTGACGCATCAACGATTAACGGATTAGCAGCAGGTGTTTACGCTGTGACCACAACATATGGTAACGTGGAGACTGACATAACCAACATCACAATTACAGACCCTACCCCTGTTTTAGTTACACTTACAGCGACAGATTATAATGGGTTTGAGGTTACTTGTAATGGTGCTTCCGATGGAGTTATCACTGCATCTACTACTGGCGGAAACGGAATTTCTGGTTACACTTATTTATGGGATGTAAGTGCTGGTTCCCAAACAACAAACCCTGCTACGGGGCTTTCTGCAGGTTCTTATACCGTAACCGCTACCGATGGAAATGGTTGTGTTGGAGCTCAAACACTAGTTTTAACTGAACCAACTGTGTTAACAGCTTCGGCAATCGTTGGTAGTAATTACAATGGTGAAGATGTGTCTTGTGAAGGTGCTGCCGATGGACAAGTCGATGCAAGTGCTGGGGGCGGAACACCCACTTATTCATACCAATGGAATTCTACAGCATTAAGCTCAACCAATGCTAGTGTTTTAGGGCTTCCAGCAGGGATAGGCTATGTGGTTACAATTACAGATTTAAATGGATGTACGGCATCTAGTGGAGTTACTATTACCGAACCAACAGCCGTAAGCATCTCGACCGCAATCAACTCTTCTGTTACCTGTAATGGAGGAAATGACGGACAAATTACGGCAACAGGAACAGGCGGTACAGGCTCTATATCCTACTCATGGAGTGCAAATACAGGAGTACAATCTTCGAGCTCAGGAATTGGAACAGCGCTTTTAGCTGGGACGTACACCGTTACCGCCTCAGATGATAATGGCTGCGCAATCGGCTCATCTCCTGCCGATGTAATCAGCGAACCAGCTACCATATCAATTAGCCTTTCTTCACAAACTAATGTATCTTGTAACGCTGGAAATGATGGAGCGATTGACATTAATGTTGCGGGTGGAATTGGAGGTTATACCTACAATTGGACTGGTGGTGCAACAACTCAAGACATCAACACATTAACGTTAGGCGCAT
>JAESTK010000352.1 GCA_016763645.1 Flavobacteriales bacterium | reverse complement strand
TTTAGGTCACAAATTTTAACACATGCTGTTGATTTGTTGGATTGTAACGAGCGAGTCGTCCTGTGCTGATTGGTGATTATTGTTTTATTGGCACAAATGCCATTTTGTTGCCTGGGGCGAGCTTGCCGAATTATTGTGTTTTAGGAGCATCTGCGACTTTGACTCGGTCTTATGATGAATGTTATTGTTTATATGGAGGAGTTCCCGCTAAAAAAATAAAAATATTTTCAAAAGATATGGGTTATTTTAATAGAAAAACAGGGTCGGTGGATTGATCACCTTTATAGATTTATGAATAATTTAACTTATCGGTTAAAATCAGCATTTATCATTGTTATGATTGTAAGTGTTTTTTTTCCATTGATGATAGTGTTAGATGTCGATGAACCTCATTGGCAGGCAGGCAGTATTGGAACCTTACTTATATCATTCATTGCAGCATTTAGACTTGGTTATATAGCACTTAAAGGCGAGGTGGTTCCCTTGCTTATGACATTTTGGATATTTGTTGCGTTTTGGATGGGATTGGCAGGGTTTGCGCAAACATTGAAAAATGACTTTTTCTGGTGGGGGCAATATAGTTCAGTTGATCAATTTATGGCTGTGCTAGTAGTTTTCCTAGCTCTGTTGGCTTATGAATTTGGTCGTTGGTTTCTAGTAAAACAAACTTTAATATTTCTCCTTTTCAAGTGCTGATAACTCGAAGGCGAGCATATATTCTAACAATTGTATCTGTTTTGTTGGCTCTTGTGGCAATTGCAGGACTGGGGGGGGTATCGGGTGTTTTTATTACAAGGAATGATGCTAATCATGATGTGATTATTGGCGTAGTAGATAAATCTAAATATTTAATGTTAAATACTGCTTTGAGAGTTCCATCATTTTTAGCGTTAATTTCAGTATGGTATATTTGGGTGAAAAGGGATGAGTATCTATTAACGTTAGCTGATCGCCATAAACATTTACTTATCCTCTTATTTCTATTTTTAATGAATATGGTTACTAACTTTCCCTTGGCATTAGCAAGATATTGGCTTGGCGCTATGATAATTGCACTGGTCTTCTGTGGTTTGAAGAAGACAAATAAAACAATGAGTCAGTGGATTGTAGGCTTTGTTGTAGTGCTGCTAGTTTTTTTTCCTATAACTTCAGAGTTTAGACACATGGAGTCGATAACTGATGTCGAAAAAATAGAGTTAAGCGGAGTGGTGAAACATTTATATCACGGTGATTATGATGCTTTTCAGCAAGTGATGAATACTGTGCAAGCAGTAGAGTATAATGGGCTTAGTTATGGAAGAAACTTTCTTGTAGCTCCTCTTTTTTGGGTTCCTAGAAGTATTTGGACATCAAAACCATATGGAACAGGGCAAGAGGTGGCTGAAGCCTTTAGATATGACTTTACAAATTTATCAGAACCTCTTTGGGCAGAAGCTTATTATGCGTTTGGGTATTTTGGCGTGGCATTCATTCTTTTTATGTATGGCTTTTTATCTAATCGTTTGGATACCTTGTACCAGTTGGAATCCACAGGAAGCTTGATTAATATTTTCGTCCCATTTTGGTGTGGATTTCAATTGTTTTTTCTTCGTGGTGATCTCCTTAATGGGGCTGCATATTCATTGCCTTTAATTGTAATAATGGTCGTGGTGTACCGAAAGAAAAGAGTTTAGAGGGTTTACTGAATATATGTGTGATTCTAAAAGATAGAGGCTAAGAAAGGTGGGGTATATTTTGAATAAAACAATAGTGGAGATGGTAAGGTGATATTTTTAATGGACTTGCCTAAGCCGATTCATGGGATGTCGAATATTAATAAGGCTATATTGACAGTCAAACAAAAAAAGGAAAACCAGAAGCTTTCTGTCATAAATACAGTTCCTTCACGGTTTGCTATGTATTTTGGAACTAAATTTTGGTTTTTCTTTAAAGCTTTTTATTTTTTTATTGTTGTTCCTAACTTGCTGCTGAAATTGATATTTGGGCATGATAAAGTCGTGTATCGACCAATCAATGGTGATAAAGGGCAAATTTATGACTTGGTATATATATTCATTTGTCGCGTGTTTCGTGTTAAGTTGTTTATTCATCACCATTCATTTAACTACCTTAGAACTCAAAATAAAATATTTCTTCTTTTGAATAGGGTGATTGGTGCTAAGGCAGTTCATATTGTTCTAGGTGAAAGAATGAAAGATGTACTCTCAACGCTTTATGGGATAGATAAAAAACGTATTAGAGTTATTTCAAATGCTGCATTTTTTAATCAGCAAGAAATTAAAAGTACGACTGAGTCACCCGAGACAATGCTAGTGATTGGTCACCTTGCAAACTTGTGTGTAGAAAAAGGACTTGATTCTTTTGTTCAAATATGCAGAGAGTTAAAAATATTGAATGTGTCATTTCAAGCTGTTATAGCTGGACCATGTGTAAATACAGAGGCGAAAGTTATTGTTGATGAAGCTTTGATAGAATTGCCTGAGGTGAGTTATTTAGGCTCTGTTTATGGAGAAGATAAGAATAAGTTTTTTTATTCTCTAGATGCTTTTGTGTTTCCATCACAGTATAAAAATGAAGCCGAACCTTTGGTGCTATATGAAGCAGGGCAGTATGGTGTATACCTATTTGGGTCGTCAATGGGATGTATGGCGGATGTAATTCAAGGGATGGATGGCTGTTGTATATCAGACACTTCATTGCTAGTGAAAGATATTGCTAAGGCGATTGCCGTGGGAATAGAAAATAACCTTTTTAAAGATCAAAGGGGAAAAAGAAAGATGTTGTTTGAGGCGATGCAAAAGTCATCTAAAATTGAATTGGAAATGTTATTACAAGAAATGGAGAGTTATGAATTATCAAAAGCTTGATCAATTCAAATTACCACATGGCTTTCGAGGGCGTTCAGTATTGATTGTGCAGCTTTGGTGGTTGGTGCAATCCACGCTGTTTGCCATGTCCCCGCAGTTTATGTATGGCTGGCGTGTAATGTTGCTGCGTTTGTTTGGTGCAAAAGTTGGCGAAGGGGTGATTATTCGCCCATCGGTGCGGGTGACTTACCCTTGGAAGGTGAAGGTTGGTCATCATGTTTGGATTGGTGATCATGCCGAACTTTAT
>JAESTK010000156.1 GCA_016763645.1 Flavobacteriales bacterium | reverse complement strand
GCACATTGTCAAACTCAACTTTTGAGCCTTCTTTTGCTTCCAAACGATGAACGTAAACCTGTTGGTCTTTTTCAACTTTGAATTGTTGCCCTGCTATCTCTACGATTGCATACATAACAGTTAATTGTTATTGGTTAATAATTAAAATTAAGGGCTGCAAAAGTAGGTATTTAAGTGGTATTACCAAAGGTGTTGATGGGAAATATTGAATTGACGAGTTTAAAACAATAATTTACCTCGACTTTTTAATAAACTTTTTGCGCATAGTTTTATTTTGTTTTTCATCAACAGCTTCAAGGATATATATTCCCGTTGGAAGTGTGGAAACATCTAGCTGACCACTTTGGTTGATTCTTGATTTTAACAGTAATTTCCCAGTCAAAGTATAAATATAAATTTCAAGATCGTCTTTGTATTCAATAAATAAAGTATTGTTTGCCGGATTTGGATAGATATTAATGTCATTTTGAACTTGCCGGTCTAAAATATTTGATACTAGCTGGCATGGAACTTTTAAACTGTCAAACCAGTTCAATGCATAGGTCGCACTTGGAACATAGCCTGCTTCATGAGTTCCATTAGGGTCAATATTAATAGCATCGACATTGGGCGCTCCCAGAGCAGTCATGCTATCTAGTGCAAGAGTTGAGCTTTGTGGCGATACCATGCTATCCAACCCGTTATAAAGCATTCTTAGCGGCTTCTGTGGCGCCCAGTTATACAGATCATTCGCCCTAAAAGCCTTGTTTATGGGGTGTGAATTTCTTGTTACATCTGCAAGCATGTTATTATAAACTGAATCCTGAAAGAAATCATAGAAGTTTTTGGGCATCATGTTGTTCCATTGAGTATAAGAATAATTGCCATTCAAATATTGATTTATCAATGAATCGTATGGCGGGTCATAGATCTCATCATAAGCATTGTAAATATTTCCATAAACCAGTTGATATGATGCCAATAAGTAGGGGATAAATTCAGTCATGTAATAACTGGAATCTGCATCAAACATTAAATCATATTGCGCTCCAGATAAAGAATAAGCTCCTGCCATTGGCGCAGAAGCCACTATATTGAATTCTGAGCCAAGATTGTTGTCCTGAATATATTTATGAACAGACATTGTCGCATGCCCTCCCTGCGAATAGCCGGTTAGAAATAATTGGTTATTATCCTGGATTTGCAAAGAATCAATCAGAAATTCCCGACTGGCTCTGATAAGATCAATGCTTGCTGTGGCCTGGGATTCCCAGTGATGGTATGGGTGTATGCCGGGGTTATCGCCCATTCCAAGATAATCTGGCATGGTAACCAGATAACCGTTCCCCGAAAAAATTAATCCCGCCTCCTCTTGATAATTAGTTGAAGGTACGTTTGTTTTGTCAAACACCGTTCCATGCTGCTCTGACACCAGGGGAAAATATGTACAAGAATCTATAAGTGGCACATGTAAAGCACCAGAAGCGATTGTGGGATTTCCATGAGCATCAACAGTGTTGTATACAACTTTATAAATGATGACATCATTAAGAGTCATTCCACTAGTGTTCCACGTCCAGAAGTTTAATTTTGACTGTACATGCGATGAGGTTCTTGTAGCAATTTGCGTTGCGTTTACCAAGTATTGGCTATTTGCATCTAGTGTGTTAATTAATAACAGTAGCGTTAAGGCGTAAAATGTTTTTTTCATATTTCTTTTATTTACACAATATTACCCCTCATAAGGGACATACTTTGTTGAGTGATAAATAGTACGCTTAATATAAAAATAAGATTTCAAATATATGTTTTTTTTAGAATGATTTTCTTGAAAAAACAGTACGTAAACACGTTACCAATACATAGTATGACTATTATTAGTTCGAGTCAATCCGTTCATTCAACTGACAGCCATTACTAGATTGTAGCACGTATGTTTTATTCTATTTTCACTCCTATTATACAAACATCATCCACTTGCTCTAAATCGCCTCTCCAATTTTCAAATACTTCTGAAATCAGTTTCTTTTGTTCTTCCATAGATTTTGTTTGGAGGTCAATTAAAAGCCTTTTAAATGGTTTGTACTTGAATTTCTTGCCTTTTTCTCCTCCAAATTGGTCGGCAAAACCATCTGTAAAGAAATATAGATTATCGGATGGGTGTAAATCGATTTCTTCTTGGGTAAAATCCTTCATACCTTGGTATAGACCAATTGGTTGTTTGTCAGATTTATGTTCAATTAAGGAAAGTCCATTTTGAATAACCGTACTTTTCGCTTCTTTTTGCTCTTGGGTGAGCAATTCGGTTTTACGAATAATCCATAAGGGGTTATTAGCCCCTGAATATACTACCTTTTTATCACTAAAGGCACATAGAGCTATGTCCATCCCGTCCTTAACATTCTCACCACTTTTGGCAAAGGTTTCGATCACAAACTCTCTGGTTTTTCCCAATATTTTAGCCGGTTCGGTAATGCCAAATTCTTTTACTGTTCTGTTGAGTGCATTGGAGCAAACTATACTTACCATTGCCCCTGGCACACCGTGACCTGTACAATCTGCAGCAGCCAAATAGGAATAGCCGTTCATTTGTTCAAACCAGTAAAAATCTCCACTTACCACATCTTTAGGTTTAAAGAGAATGAAGTTATTAGGCAGGTGTTTGTTTACTTCATCAAAAGAGGGGAGAATGGCATTTTGTAAGCGTTGAGCATAGTTGATGCTATCAGTTATTTCTTTGTGGGCTTCTTCAATGATCTCTTTTTGCTTTTTAACTTTTTTCTCAGTTTTTTTTGACCTGAGCAAAAGAAATATAATTCCCAATCCAAAAAATAGTAAAGTTAAACTTGAATAGAAATACACTTTTCGCTGTTTTTCTGATGAAGCTTTCTCTGAAGATAAAATTTCTATTTCCTGTTCTTTTCCGAGTGACTCTTTAAGCTCCTCCATCAATGCAGAAGTATTATTTTTGGGAGCGTTCTTTGCAATTAGCAATTGATATTTTAGCGCTTTTTCAAAATCTTGTAATTCCGAGTATAAGCGATACATGTTATTATAGCTATCTCGGAGTTCTTTTTCCAAATTATTTTCCTTAGCTATTTTATATCCTTTTTGAATATATATTTCAGCCGAGTCCAATTCTCCCAGTACCCTGTAGGTATTGCCATACATGAGATTTAAAAACGCCAACCAGGGTTTGTTTGTTGGGGGAGTATATTTCAAAGCCATTTTGAAGCACTTAAGCTCTGATTTATTATCACCACGAGAGTTATAAATATTGGCCATATCAGACCAATATCTATAGGTTTCCTTGTTTCCGAGAATATTAATTTCATGGAGTAGCGAATCTGCATATACCCTTAGCATTAGCGAATCTTTATATTTACCTTCACTATAAAACTGAGTAATTTTGCGAAAAAAGTCTTTTTTACCCACATGAACAGAGCCTGTAATTTCAGTTGAATATTTTTTTAGAATCTTTACGCATTTCCAAAACTGACTACTATCGCTCATGTTATTCCACGAAATAACACCCATCAACCGTATTGCACTTAAATACAGTGTATTCTTTCCTTGCCATGACAAATTAGTTTCATGCTCCAAAAGTTTAACAACTTTCGAATAATTTAAATAAGCTTGTTGCGGAATTGCATACCGAGAGTCATAAAGATCGCCTAATGCTCTATAACATCCAGCCTTACGTTCTTTGGAGTTTACTTTTTTTAATAGTCGCTTAACTAATAGTCTTGTTTCTTCAGGGGGGATATTACAAAAATGACACTTATGGAATTCCGCTTGTTTTACTTTATTGTAATTTTTGTATCCAATTCGATCATATCTTAAATCGATGACATTAACAGTATCTATTTGATCTAAAAGAAAGCTTGTGTAGAAGTACCTTGAACTAGCTTTTGCGAAAAGCTGTAAAGCTGTCAAACTAGAATCTAACTTCCCTAAATTAGCTAACGAAAGGTAGTATGCTCTTTGCGAATAATTGCAGGCTTGGATTGAATCTTGATCTTCAATCAATACACTTATTTTAAGGTAATTTTCAATTTTAATAGAGTCATTATATGTAGTTGAGATAATTGTAGTAATAGAATCTATTTGATTCTGCTGCGAAAAGCAAGCTAAAGAAAATGGAATTAATAATATAGTTATAAATCGCATCAGTATGTTTATTTCTATAATGTAAATTGAGCTATGTCTTTCGATTTTTTCAAGTCTAAACGTGGCTTCAGTATTGTTTAGGCAACACTAAGCGAAATTAGCGTTTTTTTTGGAGAAAGTCAAACGCTAGCTTTTTCACTTCGCATCACCAACGATACTCCACCTATAATTAGCTTAGTTAAACAGTTTTGTATATTCTCTAAATAGATAAATCTTTCCTCTTTTTGCACCAGTTATCTCAGTTATTATCTCAAGCCTTTCTAAATCATTTATTAGCTTATAGACCGAGGGAAAAGAAAGTTTTGTCAGCTCCCGTGCTTTTTGAGCGCCTATAATGGGGTGTTGAAATAATTGATCTATAATTAATTGAGCATTATTCGAACGACTACCCAACGTTTGAATTTTAGTTTCAACTTCCTTTTGTAACTTCAAAACATTGTCAAAAGTGCTTACACTACTTTTTGCAGTTTCGATAACTCCGACTAAGAAAAATTTAAACCACTGAGTTAAATCATCTTTTTCTCTTACTCTATTAAGATTGTCATAGTATAAAATCCTGTTTCGTTCAAAAAAGTCCGATAGATATAAAATAGGTTTTTTAAGAATTCCTTTTTCTACTAAATATAGCGTAATCATTAAACGGCCTACTCTTCCATTTCCATCTAAAAAAGGATGGATTGTTTCAAATTGATAATGTATTAGTGCTATTTTTAGTAAGTCTGGGAAAAATGACTCAGTATTATGCGCAAAATTTTCTAAGTCTCCCATATATTTGTTTATGTCCGAATGAATTGGGGGTATGAAAGTTGCGTCATTTATACTTGCTCCACCTATCCAATTTTGACTGCTTCTAAATTTGCCTGGAAGCTTATGCTTACCCCTAACTCCTTGCAATAAATTTTATGCGTTGCTTTTATCAAACGTGATGAAAACGGTAGTTTTTCTAGGCTTGTTATTGCTGAGTTTAAAGCTTCTATATAATTTTGAACCTCTTCCCAGTCGTCTCTTTTTTCATCATTTATATCTTCTTTGTCTAATAATGCGTCTTCTATATTTGTTTTTGTCCCTTCAATTTTACTTGATTGAGTTGCTTCTTTTAAGACGTGCATACTTATAAACAAGTCAATATTTGGGATATACTCAGAATACATATCAAGTCTTCCAAGTTGCCTATCAGCCTGGCTTAAAAGACTCAACAACTCCATGTTATCAATACTCCATTCTTGATTTATATTGTTAGGTTGGAAGCTTTTATAAGTCCCCTGATTTATCTGATTTCCAGCTTTGAAATTTTTCATTATAATTTTTATTACAAACTTTATCAAAGGTAGTCATTATTTAAGAAAATTAATAAAAACTTAAATAACAGCCAGGGCAAACTCATACTTTAATTCCAATC
>JAESTK010000297.1 GCA_016763645.1 Flavobacteriales bacterium | reverse complement strand
TTCATTATCTTTTCCACTTTTTAATAGTTGCCCGGGTCTACCTTTCGCATCCAGGTACTCTGGCATGCTGTTCCACCTTGCGATAATTTCACCGCTGAGTGAGGCGGAGCTGGTGACCTGCTGGTCTTCCTGTTCGTTCTGTTGTCGTATACGTTTGATGTCTTTTCGATGTATTCCTGTGAGAACGAAAATGCGGCTGTCGCTGGGCTTTTTATGATCCAGTGAAAACTGTTCATCTGCTACTTCTACATAGAGTTCTTTCATCAATTCACGAAACTGAGGGAAGGTGATGCCTTTCTCTATTAGTAGACGTATCAGAGGTTTGCAAAGCATATTTACTGCTTTAACGAGTGCTGCCTGTGTTTTGTTATATCCGTTTTGGCTCATTTATATGTCTGCTTTTTTTTGCTGAGAAGTTGAAATAAATTTTTAAATTAATGATTTAGGTCAAATAACAATGCGATTATAACTTGACGTGGGAAATATTACCACATATTATTACGTGGGAATAAATCCCACTCATAAAGAGTGTACAGTAATAATTATCAAACTAAGAGTGATATATGAATAATTCAAATTTGAGTAGGACCGGTAAAAATCAGAGGAAAATAGCAGCCCTCTGTTTAGGTGGGGTACTGGTTATGGGTGTTAGCGCCTGTAATGAAGACTCCGATAGTGATGACACGATAGAGAGTGCTGAGGCGGCAGCCTTAATTAATCCAGCCGATCTAGCACAACGACAGACGATAGACAGGAATCATGGTCCATATGGTTATCGACAGCCGGGTTATGTTAATCAGGATGCCTACATCTCAGAAAATGTAGAGGGTGTAGACAATTTGGCTTACTACGGTGACTGGGATAACAATGTCGTTCAGATTATAGATATCGATAACATGAGATTATTGAGAACGGTAAGCACAGGTGATGGCCCTTATGGTATCGACCAGCAAGGTACGAATAAGGCATACGCGCTTACCCGTAGAACCGAATCACTGACCACAGTAGATAACTATACTTTGGATTATGATGGAATGATCGAGTTGCAACACAAACCCCGTTCGACCAACTTTAATGCCAATACATTATTATCGTTAGTTTCAGGTGGTGACAAAGCCATGACCAGCATCATCCGTACTGACAAGGATAAAGTGGTAAAGGTAATTGGTGAAAACGTATTGACAACACCGCATGATTTCGGTGGTTCTTTATCTACAGGGCATCCATTGTGGGTAAGTGATCATCACTTCTTCATGATTGATCGTGCTGGTAGACAGATTCAATTATGGAACCGGAATGGTGATATGTTGTCATCGTTAGATACAGTGACATCGACCCACCATATTTTTCAGGCGCCTGCAGCAACGGCTGAATTTAGTGAGAGGAACGTGTTCTATGCCGTTGTAGAGGGCAATCAGAATGAGAAGACCTCTCCGGGAATTATTCGTTTCAGTATCGTACATAATTCTTTAAAGCAAACAGCCCAGGTCGAACTGCATGGTTTTGACCCAGAAAATCTGGATATAAGCACGATGGGATCGCATCATGCGACATTTCATCCAGATGGACAGACTATCTATATGGGCTCAGCAGAAGGACATGTATTTGTGATCGATAAAACGTCGATGTCAGTAATCGCAATGGTAGATGCAGGTGCAGGTGCTGGTCACACTACTTTTTTACCTATGCGTAATCAGGCTATCATTACAAATCATAACTCGACGTATATGACTGTTATCGATACCGTAAATCATGAGTTTGTGAGAAATGTTGAAGTGGCGCAAGACGCTTCCCCAGATTATAAATCACAGGCACATACATCGGGTGTGAGTCTTGATATGAAATATTTTTATAGTGCAGCTAGCCATGATGGAGATTTTTTCAGGATTGATCTGGATAGCTGGGAAGTGAGCAAATTACACATCGGCGGTAATTTGTTAATGGGGAGTTTCGTGTGGAATGGCGAAGGTGTCAATATGTAGTGCAGTGCTGCTATTTCGTGTACCTGAAAGCAGGACGATTTTTTGATCGCCCTGCTTTTTTTGTGATTGTAAAAATTGACCCCTATCAATTTTAGGCACAATAAGGTAGCGGAAGTAAAATATTTGTATGGCCGATACTTGACGTGGGAATATTTACCACGCATAATTAATACACGTGGGAAATAATCCCACTTTTAACATACAAAGGTGAATAAAATGAATACGTTTAAAAAATTATCTATTTTTAGTGCAGCTTTATTAATGGCTTCATCTATGGGCATTGTTTATGCTGAAGAGGGTGATATTGTACAGACGCGCACTCAAGATCGTGAGCGTGCTGAATTTAATCTTCAGACACCTGATAGTAATTTTGGTCAGTCACGGAACAGTGGAGAGCAAATGGTAATTAATAAAAACCAGAACGCATATCAATACCAGTATCAGTATAAAAACGATGGTGCTAGCTCGGGTGATGCCTCTATGACAGGCCGAAGTAATGATGGAAATATGTGGAAAGGAAGCAATAGCTCCGGAAGTGAAAATCGTATGAACTCAGCTAACCGTGCGATGCAAGGTAGTTCTATCACAGGTTCTATGAATCGCCAGAGTACAACTAGCCGCTCTATGGGTGGTCGCCGTTAATGATTTTAAAATGGTGTAGGTTGTCATTTTTTATATTGTTAGTAATGATGACGGAATGAAGACTCATCGGTAAGTAAAGAATAGTAAATGGTAAGTGTGAAGTTTAGCCTGGACTGGAAATCATGTGTTTTCGATCCGGGCTTTTTTATAATAGGGATGCTCTGGAGGGATACGGTATCTATTTGTTCGTTATAATGTGTCAACGTCTAAATTTACAGTGTTTTAAAAATGAAATTAAAAGTTGTGTTGCTTTCGATGAGGATGCCGTTTCTTATCTTAACG
The DNA here is from genome assembly GCA_016763645.1 of Flavobacteriales bacterium. Lineage (GTDB taxonomy): Bacteria > Bacteroidota > Bacteroidia > Flavobacteriales_G > NORP312 > NORP312. The sequence goes on along the minus strand of JAESTK010000297.1, from coordinate 517 downwards.
TTTTCCTGCGTTTTTTTAGGTGTGAGCACAGTTGTTGCGAATCAATCTGCAGTTAGTTTGCCTCTACTTTTGTTAGCACTGCTCGGTGCTCTGTTAGCACATGTCAGTGTTAATACGATAAATGAATATCTTGATTTCAAAAGCGGTCTGGATTTCGAAACCGTAAAAACACAATTCAGTGGTGGTAGTGGAGCATTGCCGAAGAATCCAGAAATGGTCGGTACAGTTTTAAATATCAGTATCGTGTCATCGATCTTTTTATTATTCATAGGCATTTTTTTTGTCTGGCAATATGGCGTTGGGATAATACCGGTAGGTCTTGTCGGGCTCGTATTGATTGCGACATATACCGGATGGATAAATAAACATCCTTTTATCTGTCTGGTGGCGCCGGGTATCGGTTTTGGCTTTCATATGGTGGCAGGGACGCAGTTTGTATTGCAGGGGGAATACATAGCCTTGTCCTGGCAGGTCGCAGTGATCCCTTTTTTTCTGGTGAACAATCTTCTGCTACTCA
>JAESTK010000155.1 GCA_016763645.1 Flavobacteriales bacterium | reverse complement strand
TCTGGGTTATGAATCCAACGCTCTAACCAACTGAGCTACCTCGCCAAATCGGGTGCAAATATATATCATTAAATCACTTATTTACAATAGTAGAAAACCATTTGATTGAATATTTTTTCCGATTATGTAATAAAGAAGTTTTTTTTAGAGAAAAAAACCTATATTGCACGTGTTTCTCAAGTAGCTGTATAGAATGAGTAAAGAAAAGTTTCAATTAGAATTTTTGGCAAAATCATCGCCACATGTATTGTATAACCAAATAGCAACGGTATCTGGTTTGTCAGAATGGTTTGCCGATAACGTTAACATTAAAGAAGATATTTTATTATTTACTTGGGATGGAGAAGACGAAGAAGCGAAGCTTATTAGTAGAAAAAAAGATCAGTTTATCAAATTCGAATGGCTAGAGCTAGAAGGTGAAGGAACCTATGTAGAAATGAGGATTGTTACCGATCCGTTAACAAAAGATATAGCGTTGGTTATAACCGATTTTTGTGAACCAATGGAACTTGAAGAATCAAAAGAGCTTTGGAAATCTCAGATAGAGCAGTTGTTTCAATCTATAGGAGCTTAACCTCAAACAAAATAGAACAGTCAGTTGTTCGTTAACTATATTTGTCATTGAAAATATAGTAGTTGAAAAAGCTTCACCGTCTCATAATAGGAATCTATATAGGTCCGTTCATACTTACCTTCCTTACCGTGCTTTTTATCCTCATTATGCAGTTTCTATGGCTATATATTGATGAGTTAGTAGGTAAAGGGATTGAATGGTACATTATTATTGAGCTGTTATTTTATGCTTCAGCCCACCTGGTTCCAATGGCACTGCCTGTAGCAATATTACTTTCTTCAATTATGGCATTTGGTAATATGGGTGAAAACTATGAATTGGTAGCTCTAAAATCATCTGGAATGTCGCTAATGAGAATAATGTACCCATTAATAGTGGTTGCAGGAATTACATCTGTAAGCGCATTCTATTTTGCTAATAATATATGGCCTGTGGCTAATCTAAAATTTAAAACGTTACTGTACGATATTCAACACACTAAGCCAGCTATAGATATTCAGCCGGGAGTTTTTTATAAAGGTATAGAAGGATATGTAATTAAAATTGAAAGTAAAGATGAAGATGGTCAAACGATGCACGATATGCTTATTTACGACCACACTAAGCGACAAGGAGCCAGTAAAGTTATTCGTGCGGAAAAGGGAAGAATGTTTATGTCGGAAGATAAAATGATTCTAAACTTAGTACTATACAATGGTCATAGTTACGATGAAGTAAAAGACAAAGACCTAAAAGATAATTCTCACAAACCGTTAGTCCGTGCTCAATTTGATGAAGAAATAATTCGATTTAATCTTGCAGGGTTTCAATTAGAGCGGACAGACGAAGAAGCTTTTACAAGTAATTATCAGATGCTCAATATTTCGCAGTTGGAGCGTGAGATGGATACTTTACAAATAAAGTTTTTAGATAGAATTGAGCATGTGAAAATGATTCAGCGTCAAAAATTTTCATTGTGGCGAGATACAACTATCACAGATTCAACAACGGTAGCTATAGATTCTTTAAAAACGTATTCGATTTTGACCGATACGGATGAGTCAGCATCGGTACGAATTGTCGATATGGCCATTAATTTAACTCGAAGTGCAAAAACGCAATTAAGTCAGTTTAAGGCCGAATTTCAAAACAGACGCCATTATATTGATAAACACCGCACGGAATGGCATCGAAAATTTACAATTGCTTTTTCATGTATTGTGCTATTTTTTATTGGTGCCCCGCTAGGTGCAATTATCAGAAAAGGAGGGATGGGATTACCTGTTATTATTGCAATAATCGGTTTTTTAGTGCATTATATGTTAAACATTGTTGGCGAAAAATTGGTAAAAGAAGATACTGTAGTTCCATTTATTGGAATGTGGCTGTCTAGCATCATTTTATTTCCAATAGCACTTATTTTAACTTACAAAGCAACCACCGACTCGGCTCTTTTCGAAGGGAGCACGTACATAAATCTTTTACGAAAATTTGGTAATTTTGTTCGTAAAATTATTCGAGAAAAAAGAGCTGTTTAATGAATGTTCTTCAAATATGCCACAAACCTCCTGTTCCTTCACGAGACGGAGGTTGCTTGGCTATGAATGCTATAACTCAAGGATTGTTGAAACATAATGTTTCGGTAAAAGTGCTCTCCATTTCAACACCAAAACATCCATTTAATATCGAGTTGTTAGATGAAAAATACATTAGGTCAACCGCAATTGAATCGATTTTTATAGATACTAATATTCATCCTAAAGATGCGCTTTTAAGCTTGTTTAAAGGAGAATCGTATAACGTAAACCGTTTTTATGATGCTGCGTTTGAGAAGCTAATTACGGCAGTAATTAAAAATCAGAAATTTAATATTATCCATTTAGAAAGCATTTTTGTGTTGCCTTATTTAAAGTCAATTCGAGATTGTTTTAAAGGAAAAATAGTTCTACGAACGCATAACGTAGAGCATCTTATTTGGAAAAATCTTGCTCTTGTAGAGCGAAACCCATTCAAAAAAAAATACCTACAAACACTAGCAAAGCAGTTAGAAAAGTACGAATTACTTCATTTAAATAAGATTGATGGTATTGCGTCTATTTCTGAATACGACAGTGCAGTTTTTGAAAAAGAAGGATGTAAAATTCCGATTAAAAATATTTCATTTGGTATTGATGTTGATGCTATTAACTCAGTGAATAATGAAGGATTATTTTTTCTGGGTTCGTTAGATTGGCGGCCAAATATAGAGGGAGTTAATTGGCTATCAAAAGTTGCAAATAAACTCTCGCAATCAGTAAGAATCGCAGGAAGAAATCCATCTAAAAAGTTAAAACTTTCTTCGAATATGGAATTGGTTGGTCCTGTGAAAAGTGCAAAACAGTTTATGCTTAATAGTGGTGTTATGCTCGTGCCACTGTTTTCGGGCAGCGGGATTAGAATCAAAATATTAGAGGCAATGTCATGGGGAATTCCCGTTGTGGCCACCCCAAAAGCTGTTGAAGGGTTGGGTGTGGTACACGGAGAGCAAGTTTTAATTACAGATAATCCAGTTCAATTTGTTAATTATGCGAATGAACTTCTTGCAAATAAGTCGAAAGCTATACGTCAAGCGCAGAATGCTCATTCTTTTGTGAAGAAAAACTATGATAATCAATTTTTGACAGAAAAACTGATTAGTTTTTACAACCAACTTTTAGTTAAATGAAACTGCTTATAGTATTGTCGAGGTTCCCTTATCCACTTGAAAAAGGCGATAAACTTCGTGCGTATTATCAGATAAAGGAACTTTCTAAATACAACGAAATTATACTTTGTTGTTTTACCCACAGTTGGGTGAATAAGAAGTATTTGAAAGAGCTTAGGCCATATTGTGCCGACATCAAAATAATTAAATTAAGCTTGTGGAAAGCGGTATTCAATTTGATTAAGACGTATGCTTCAGAGGTGCCGTTTCAGGTGGCATATTTTTATCAAGAAAAAGCTCAAAAAGAATTTGATTCATTTGTAGCAGAACATCTACCTAAACATATTTACTGTCAGCTCGTTCGCGTAGCAAAATATGCTGAGAAATACACAATGTTTCCTAAGACGTTAGATTATATGGATGCGCTGTCAATGGGCGCGGAGCGCAGAATAGAAAAAGCGCCTTTTTATCTTAGATCGATGCTAGAAAAAGAAGCAAATCGATTGAAAAAGTACGAAGTGCAATTATTCGATTTGTTTGATGTAAAAACGATAATATCAGAGCAAGATAGAGAATTAATTAAGCACCCAAAAAATGGCGAGATTAACATTATTCGAAACGGAGTAAAGACTGATTTTTTTAAACCAGTTCCTCAGCAAGAAATAATGCACGATATTGTTTTTACTGGTAACATGGCATACCCGCCCAATATCGATGGGGCGGTGTTTTTGACCAAAGAAATTTTACCATTAATTCAGGCACAAATTCCAAATATTCGATTAGTTATAGCTGGGGCAACCCCAACAAAAAAGGTTCAAGAGTTAAAATCAGATAGTGTGGTGGTTACAGGTTGGGTTGATGACATTAGAGAGTCATACGCTTCGTCAAAGGTTTTTATTGCGCCAATGCGTATTGGTACTGGGTTGCAGAATAAATTGTTAGAGGCAATGTCGATGCAAATCCCTTGCGTTACAACACCATTAGCCAATAATGCACTTGGCGCAACACATAAAGAAAATATTTTGATAGGAAGTACGGCTAACGAGTTGGCGACTTGTATTATCGATTTACTAAAAGATAAAGATTTACGTGAAAAAATAGCTAAAGGAGGGCATGATTTTGTTCAAGATACTTATGATTGGACAGCCTTTTGTAATCAGCTAAACGGATTGATTAAAGCGAGTTCATCCATTTAAGAAAGACTAATTAGAGCTTGCGACTGTCTTTGTTTAGTGACTTGCGACAGGAAGTTGTTCTGCTTGCAGTCCAGTATATGCCATTCAAGATGTCTTTTAGTGTAACTTTGTCATGCGCTTTCCTAGGTCTCCGAAAAGGGTGAAAATTTAGAGTTTATTTTTTTCTAATTGATTTTGCTAAATCATGAAAAATTCCCCAACGAATAATTGTTAAAAACTAAATAGAACATCGTTTAAGAATGCTTTTTTGTTAATTTCGTGAGTCTTAATGTCCATGTTTGATAAGGGGTAAATGATTTGTACGAACATGTTGAATATTAATATCTTTAGATAAAATAATTGTAATTTTTCGAAGGAATAATAATGAAAGGAAAAACTGAAATTATACTTATTGGCGGAGGAGGACACTGCAAATCTGTAATTGATGTTATAGAATTCACAGAATTATACCAGATTATTGGGATATTAGATGTTGTAGAGAAAATGGGGAATGTAGTTTCGGGGTACAAAATAATTGGTAGTGTCGAACTAATTCCTGAATTGCTGGAAAAAGGAAGCTCATTTTGTATATCGCTAGGACAAATGAAATCTTCAGAGAAAAGAGTAAAATATTTCGAACTAATTTCCAATTTAGGAGGAGATTTACCAGTAATCATATCGCCAAAAGCAACAATATCAAAGAACGTTTTAATAGGTAGTGGAACTGTAATTCACCACAACTGTGTGTTAAATACTGAATCAATTATTGGCAAAAATTGTATAGTTAACACTGGGGCTGTTATAGAGCACGAATCTAAAGTTGGTAACCATTGTCATGTTTCCACTGGAGCATATGTAAATGGGCAATGTGTAATAGGAGAAGGTGTATTTATAGGGAGTAAAAGTGTCGTTTCAAATAATGTACATATTTCAAATAATTCTGTGATTGGTGTTGGTTCGGTTGTCGTTAAAAGTATTGAAAATACTGGCGTGTATTTTGGAAATCCAGCGATTAAAAGAGATTAATGCCAAACAAAGTAATAATAATAGCAGAAGCTGGGGTAAATCATAATGGTTCTATCGAGTTAGCTAAAGATTTAATTGATGTTGCAGCACAATCTGGGGCTGATTATGTTAAATTTCAGACGTTTAAAGCTGAAAAATTAGTAAGTCGATCAGCGAACTTAGCCGACTATCAAAAGAATAATTTGAAGCAGACGAACCAAACTCAGTTTGAGATGCTAAGCAAATTAGAGTTAAATGAAAGTGCGCACCATGAGTTAATAGCGTACTGCAAAAAGCAAGGAGTTAAATTTTTGTCAACCGGATTTGACATAGGTAGCCTTGAAATGCTAAACTTATTAGGAATAGATATTTTTAAAGTACCATCAGGAGAAATAACTAATCTTCCATACATAGAAAAGTTGATTTCGTTCAGAAAACCAATAATCTTATCTACCGGAATGTGCACTTTGCAGGAAGTGAGAAATACCTTCCGTATTATTACAGAAAGCGGTGTTTCAGTAGATCAAATAACAATTTTACATTGTAATACTGAATACCCAACGCCCTTTAAAGATGTAAATTTGAAGGCAATGTCTTCTATTCAAAAGGAGTTTGGTGTGCAGGTAGGATATTCGGACCACACGTTGGGTATTGAGGTGCCTATCGCTGCGGTGGCAATGGGCGCGGTTTGTATTGAGAAACATTTCACTTTAGATAGGTCAATGGATGGTCCAGATCATAAAGCTTCTTTGGAGCCAGATGAGTTGAAAAGTATGGTGTGCGCTATTAGAAATATTGAACAAGCATTGGGCGATGGAATAAAAAGACCTTCGGAGTCGGAACAGAAGAACATCAATATAGCGAGAAAGAGTATACACATTAACAAGGAATTGAAAGAGGGACACCTCTTGTCGGCCGAAGATTTTGATATGATGCGACCTGGAGATGGGCTGTCTCCAATGTCTTATAAAGAGTTAGTCGGTAGAAAAATTAAAAGAGACCTCTCCATTAATCATCAGTTAAAACTAGCTGATTTACGATGAGAATATCTGTTTTAACAAGTTCAAGAGCTGATTATGGAATTTATTATCCATTACTAAAACAGTTTCAATCAGATCCTTATTTTGATTTAAATATAATCGTTTTTGGAACTCATTTAAGTAAGGACTATGGATTCACATTACAAAATATTATTGACGATAAGTTCTATGTAGGTTATAAAGTTGAAACGTTAACAGCAGGAGATACAGCTCAAGATATCGCTAAAAGTATGGCTTTGACCATGCATAAATTCGGTGATATTTGGGAGCAAGAAAACGATAAAACGGATTTAATACTTTGCTTGGGTGATAGGTACGAAATGTTTGCAGCAGTGTCTGCTTCGGTTCCGTTTAATATACCTGTTGCGCACATTCATGGAGGCGAAGTAACTCTTGGAGCAATTGATAATGTTTTTAGGCATTCGCTAACTTTAATGTCTAAATATCATTTTACATCAACTACTAATCATTTGGAAAAAGTTCAAAACATGATTGGGCAAAAAGATAATGTATATAGCGTAGGGAGTTTGAGTTTAGATAACCTTCATGAAATTAAGCTACTAAATTTAGCCGAGTTTAAATTAAAATTTAACATAGATTTATCAAAAAAAACTCTGTTAGTAACGTTTCATCCCGAAACAGTTTCTTTTCAAGAAAATGCAGATTACGTAAAAGAGTTAGTAGAGGTATTTAAAACAATAGAGGGTTTCCAAGTCTTAATCACAATGCCGAACTCAGATACTATGGGGTCTGTAATACGAAAGGCATTTAAAGAGTTAGATAAAGAGTCTGATTATGTTATAATTGTGGAAAATTTTGGCTTACATGGGTATTTTTCAGCGATGAAACATTGTAAGTTTTTACTCGGTAATACTTCGAGTGGAATAATAGAGGCAGCTTCGTTTAACAAATACGTTATTAATATAGGAAATCGACAAAAAGGTAGAACCGCGGGGGGTAATATAATTGATGTCCACATACAAAAAGAAGCTATTTTGAGAAAAATAGAGCACGTTGATAAATTGGGAGAATATACTGGTATTAATATATACAAGGGTCAAAAGTTGGCATCCAGTCAAATTCTTAAAACCCTTAGAAATATTTAAGCATGGTATTCAAAGATTACTTAGTTAATAGTACTTCCACTTTAAGCGAAACGCTCAAGAAATTGGAGAGTCTGAGTTTCGATATATTGTTACTTTTTGTCATTGATGATACAGGTAAGCTTGTGGGAGCAGTAACTGATGGGGATATTCGAAGGGGGCTAATTACGGGAGTTGATGTGAACGATTCAGTTCATCAAGTAATGAATAAAAAGGTAGTCTACACTGA
>JAESTK010000154.1 GCA_016763645.1 Flavobacteriales bacterium | reverse complement strand
TTCGGGGACTTCGCCTTATGCTTATAATTGGAGTCCTGCAGCTTCACTCGATAATGGAACGATTGCTAATCCTACTTCGTCAACCACAGTTACTCAAGTATATTTACTTACCGTTACGGATGCTAATTTATGTACCGCTACTTCGGCTGTTACCGTTTCGGTAAATCCAATTCCGGTGGCGGATGCAGGAGTTAATCAGTCTATGTGTAACGGACAGTCTATTGCCATTGGTGGCAGCCCGACAGCTTCTTCGGGTACTTCGCCTTATGCTTACAATTGGTCGCCTGCTACTACTTTGGATAATGGAACGATTGCCTACCCTACTTCGTCAACCACAGTTACTCAAGTATATTTACTTACCGTTACGGATGCTAATTTATGTACGGCTAATTCGGCTGTTACTGTTTCGGCAAATCCAATCCCTGTGGCGGATGCTGGAACGAGCAGTGCAATATGTAATGGACAATCTCTTGCTATTGGTGGTAGCCCAACAGCTTCTTCCGGAACTTCTCCTTATACTTATAGTTGGAGTCCTACGGCTTCTTTAGATAATAGTATAATTGCGAATCCTACTTCTTCAACTACCGTTACTCAGGTTTATACCTTAACCGTTTCTGATGCTAATTTTTGCACTACCACTTCTGCGGTTACCATTTCGGTAAATCCAATCCCTATGGCTGATGCTGGAACGAGCAGCACAATATGTAATGGGCAATCTTTAGCTATTGGTGGCAGCCCGACAGCCTCTTCGGGTACTTCGCCTTATGCTTACAATTGGAGTCCTGCAGCTTCACTGGATAATGGTACGATTGCTAACCCTACTTCGTCAACTACGGTTACTCAAGTATATTTACTCACGGTTACTGATGCTAGTTTATGTACGGCTAATTCGGCTGTTACAATTACTGTTGATCCTGCCCCAACAGCTAATGCGTCTGGGGATGTTGAAACCTGTTCCGACCAAACTTCTTATACTGTTTCCGGTGCTAGTTCTTCAAATGGAACAATTTTGTGGAGTTCAAGCGGAGACGGAATTTTTACTGATGCAACTATAAATAATCCTATTTATTCGTTTGGAACGAATGATTTATTGGGCGGTGTGTTCAATTTAACCATGACGGTTACTGGCACCATAGCTTGTGGTAGCGTCTCTGATATTATGAATTTAACGATTACTCCTGCCCCAATTGCAAATGCTAGTGGCGATTGGATTATTTGCCAAGACCAAAACAATTACACTATTGTTGGTGCAACTTCCGCAAACGGAAACGTGTTATGGACAACTGGCGGAGACGGAACTTTTGTTGATACTACTATTGACAATCCTACTTATACTTTTGGAACAAACGATACTACTACTGGTTTAGCCGTTTTAACAATGACGGTTACTGGGAATGGGAGTTGTGGGACAGATGCTGATGCAATGAATTTGACCATAACAGATAGCCCCTCTATCAGTGCTGGCACAGACGACACTGTTTGCGTTGACAATCCAACCATCTCATTAAATGGTTCGGTTACAATAGCTTCTGGGGGTGTTTGGGTTACTTTAGGTTCGGGAACATTTGATGACGTAACAAGTCTTACGGCCATTTACACACCAAGCGCTAGTGATATTACTGCTGGAAGTGTTTCTATTTACATTACCTCAACAGGAAATGGAGGCTGTAACCCCGTAAACGATACGGTTGACTTTATAATTGCTCCTATTCCAATTTTGGATGCAGGATTAGATACAACGGTTTGTCCTGTTTTAGACCCCATTCAACTAAACGGAGCCGTAATTAACGCGCTAGGCGGAACATGGACAACCTCTAGTGGAACAGGAGCTTTTAGCGACCCCAATATTTTAAACCCAACCTATACTCCTTCCCCAACAGATATAGCAAATGGAAGCCTTTACGTTGTTTTAACATCAACTGGAAACGGGCTTTGTGTACCTATTGTTGATTCGATTCTTATAGATTTTAAACCAATGCCTACCGTTTTTGCTGGAAATGATGTTACGATTTGTAATTTCACATCCTCCCTTACGCTAAACGGAACGGTAACAAATGTTCCTGGAGGTGTTTGGTCAACAACAGGTACAGGTAGTTTTTCTCCTAACGACAGCACATTAAATGGGGATTATATTTTTACTGCTGCTGATTGGGCTTCTGGTTACATCGAATTAGTTCTTACGTCTTATGGTGGGTGTATTGATGTGTCAGACACCATAGCGATTACAGTTACCCCATTTGTTAGCGCTGGTGTTGATACCGCTGTATGTAACGGAACCGCTTCTGTCGATTTAATTGGTCAAGTTGTTGGTGCAACAGGTGTTATTTGGTCATCCTCAGGAGATGGAACATTTACCCCGTCAACAACATCTTTAGCGCCAACATACGCATTTGGAACGTCTGACATTAGCGCAGGTGCATTTACACTGACCATTACTTCTACAGGAAATGGAGGGTGTCCTGCGGCAGTAGATGTTATCAACATTACAATTTTACTTCCGCCAATTGTTGATGCTGGTTTAGATACTACCGTTTGCCGAAGCCAAGTTAGTATAGATTTATTAGGAACAGTTGCCAATGTAACAGGGGCTGTTTGGTCAACTTTGGGTAGCGGAACATTTACTCCTTCAGATTCTATATTAAACCCTACTTATATTTTATCTTCAGCAGATACTGCTGCCAATTCAGTGTTGTTGGTTTTAACAACATATGGCGGTTGCGCTTTTGCTGACGACACTATGCAAATAAATTATTACCCGGGAGTACTGGTTGATGCGGGAATAGATCAAACCGTTTGCGCTTCAGATGCTTCTGTTCCCTTAACCGGGTCTGTTATTACTGCAACAGGTGGTTCGTGGACAACTTCAGGAACGGGTACTTTCGGTGATGCTAATTCTTTGAGCACAGACTACTACCCATCAACTACAGATCCCTCTGGAGGAGCGGTTTATCTAATTTTAACCTCCACAGGAAACGGTTTCTGTGAAGCTGTATCTGACTCATTGTTACTTGACTTTATTGCAGCACCTGTTGTCAACGCAGGAATAGATGATACCGTTTGTTCATTAACCCCTGCTATAGTAATCAACGGAAGTTCTGCAAATACTTCTAGCACTTTCTGGAGCACGTTAGGAACAGGTTTTTTTGATAACAGTTCGTTATTGAACACTAATTATACCCCAAACTCACCAGATTTTACTGCGGGAAGTGTTACCCTTGTGCTAACAGGAAATTCTGCTTCATGCGGTACGGTTACAGATAGCATGACTATAGTATTTGTTGAGTTGCCTCAAGTTAACGCTGGTACTGATATAACTAACTGTATCAATTTACTTGGTGAGCCACTAAGCGGAAGCGGAAATGGGTTTGTCTCATCCTTTAGTTGGTCAACATTAGGAACAGGGTCCTTCGACCCTGATGCTTTCTCTTTAACCCCAAACTATGTATCATCTGGCGGTGACGTTGCTGCGGGATCGATTACCTTAGTTTTAACTGGTTTTAGCTACGGATCTTGTCCTGCGGCAACCGATTCGGTTGATATAATTTATGACCCCGGACCATCTGTTGATGCTGGAAATAATCAAAATGTTTGTGCCGATTCTCCAGACATTATCTTAAACGGGCAAGTTCAAATAGCTACTGGGGGTGATTGGACAACTTCTGGAACAGGAACATTTGTTGACGCTAGCGATCTAGCCACAACCTATACTGCAAGCGATGCAGATACAGCTACTGGAACAGTAATCCTGTATTTAACCACTACTGGTAACGCTGGATGCCCTCCTGCAATTGATAGTTTAGAACTCACCTTTTCGCCTGTTCCCGTAGCTAACGCAGGTCCAGATGATGCTGTTTGTGCAACCAATCCTGACTACGTTTTAAGCGGTGCTTTTGGTGTTGCAACAGGTGCGTATTGGACATCTTCAGGCTCTGGTTCCTTTATTGACGTGTTAGACATGAACACTACATACCTCCCTTCTCCTGCCGATACCGTTGCTGGCTCCGTGTTCCTTATTCTAACCACCACTGGAAACGGAATCTGCCCCGCCACAATTGATACTATGGAATTGACTTATACTGCAGATATTATTACTGTTTTTGCAGGAAATGATTCTACCATTTGTGCCGATAGCGTTCAATTAAATGGAATTGTTACAATAGCCCTTGGTGGAATATGGACAACTACGGGAGGTGGAACATTCTCTCCTAACGATTCTTTACTAACAGCTAATTATTTGTTCAGCATAGCCGATACAACAAGTGGTTCCGTTATACTATACCTTACTACAACCGGAAATGGAGGATGTGCTGCTAAAATGGACTCGGTCACTTATTCGATACAAGACCCTTTACTAATTTCAGCTTCGGTGGTTGACACCGTTTGCGCATACCCAACTCTTGTTCCTGTTGCTGTCTCAGTAACAACAGATTCTGTAATTTGGTCAACTTTGGGTGATGGCAACTTCATGCCGTCTGCAAGTGACACAAGCACAAACTACTTACCTGGGACAAACGACTTGTCTTCTGGTCAAGTGATTCTAGTGGTTACTTCATTAAACAATGGAGCCTGTGCAGCAAGAACAGATACATCGATAATTACTTTTATTCAATTACCAACAGCCGATTTTACCTCAACGCAAGTTTGTGCATTGAGCACCACACAGTTTACCGATCAATCTACATCTCCCGATGGAATAACCAATTGGCTCTGGGATTTTGAGGCTGGAAATACAAGCACTACTCAAAACCCTACGTATAGTTATCCATTAGGTGGCTCATACAATGTTACATTAACCATAACTTCTACTTATGGTTGTGTTGATACCCTTATCAATCCTGTAAATGTTGACCCAACTCCTGCCGCTGGGTTTATTAGTACAGCCGCCTGTTTTGTAGATTCTGTTCAATTTACCGATACTTCTTTCGTAAACATTGGTTCGGTCACCAATTGGTGGTGGAATTTTGGCGATGGAGATACCAGTATAGTCCAAAATCCAACAAATATTTATCCAGGACCCGGGACATATACTGTAACACTTGCTGTAACTTCGGGCGCAGGGTGTGTTGACACCATTATAATTACAACTTCAGTGAACCCAAATCCTGTTGCAGACTTTACATTTACGCTTAATTGTGTAAATCAACCGATTGTGTTTAACGATGCTTCGTCAATTTCTAACGGAGCGATCGTTAGTTGGGATTGGGATTTTGCAAACACATTAACGAGTACAACTCAAAACCCAACTACTACGTTTAGCGATGACAATTCGTATGATATTCAATTAGTCGTAACTTCTGATTCTGGATGTGTTGATACGACAATTCAAACGATTAAACCTTATTCACTTCCTGTCGCAAATTTCGAATTCTCGGGACTCTGTTTAGAAGACGGAACACGGTTTTCAGATATTTCTGAAGTAAACGGAGTAACTATTATTAATTGGGAATGGGATTTTGGTGACGGAGCTCAATCGCTAGAACAAAACCCAGATCATTTCTACGCAAATTCAGGGAATTACGCAGTAACTTTTATCGCAGAATCTCCACAAGGATGTGTCGATACGCTGAAACAAGCGGTGCCGGTTAACCCTTCTCCCGAAGCCGCATTTACAATATCGCCATTAATTGTCGAATTATTCGAAACCGTAGAATATACTGACCAATCCATAAACCCCGTTACTTGGGATTGGGATTTTGGCGATGGCACAGGAACCTCTACTACTCAAAATCCAGAATATAACTATTCCGATACGGGTTTATTTGTAACCACACTAATTATTGAAAATCAATATGGCTGTCCGGACACCGCGACTGGCGAACTTATTGTTGTAATGACCCCGATTGTTCCTGGCGGATTTTCTCCTGATAAAAATGGGAAAAATGATGTTATATATGTGCTTGGAGGGCCATATACATCTCTTGACTTCAAAATTTATAACAATTGGGGCGAGCTAATATTCACTTCCCGAAACCAAAGCGAAGGATGGGATGGAACTCGTGATGGCATTGACCAACCCGTAGGTGTCTATATTTTCACTCTCGATGCCATTCGCCTCGATGGTGAGGAATATAAACAAGTTCATGGCGATGTAACGCTACTCAGATAATGAAAAAGCTCATCGTCATACTTGTTCTAACAGGGCTTGGGTATTTTTCATTTGCTCAAGATTTTCACTTGTCTCAATTTGAAGCCTCACCAATGCACCTTAATCCCGCAATGACAGGAGCCTTTGAAGGAGATCATCGAATAAGCCTGCATTACCGTAACCAGTGGAGAAGCTTGGCAACAAAACCTTTTGTTACCACCGCTCTTTCTTACGATAAGCCAATTAAGAAAGTTGAAAACTTAAAAGTCGGTGGATTTATCTTAAACAACCGCGCAGGAATGGGAAACTACAACGCCATGAATGTAGTAGCTTCTGTTGCTTACGATTACGCTTTAAAGAATCGACCACATCATCATTTTGTGCCTGGAATACAATTTGGATTTATTCATAAAAGTGTAAACGTTGATAAATTGACCTTTGGCTCTCAGTACACGCCACAAGATGGTGGAGGACTTAACCCTGATATTCCGAGCGATGAAGTTTTTACTAACCAAAGCTTGTTTATGTTCGACATGAACATTGGTGGTATTTATTACTTCTCTAGTGATATTAGTCGGCTTAATCCATTTATTGGGGGGTCAATTTTTCATGTTACCCAACCTAAAGAGTCGTTTTATGGAAGTAACAATAGATTACCAAGAAGATATTTAGCCCACGGTGGTGCTAAGTATAATTTATCTCAGAAAATACAAATTAGTGGATATGTGCTAGCTATGCAGCAAACCAATGCACACGAGCTTACTGCAAGTCTTTTTGGTTATTACTATTTTAAAAAATCTGACGCTTATATTATGTACGGAAACACATGGAGAAGCAAAGATGCTTTTCTATTCCATTTAGGATTAAAATATCGTGAATTCGTTTATCGTGTAACATATGATGTAAACACCTCCGCTTTAAGCGCAATTACAAACGGAAAAGGTGGTTTTGAAATGTCGATAGTCTATATCATGAAAAACTTTAATCCTGAACCTGTAAAAGGATGCCCTCGATTATGATAAAAAAATTAGTTGGGTTAGTTTTCTTTCTAACCATGCTCGTTTCTTCTACTGTTTTTTCACAAACGCGAGACGATTTGTTGCGTCTTGGTAACGAAAATTATGAAAAAGAAAATTACGCTTCGGCTGCCTATTTTTATAAAAAAATTGCAACCGGTAGCAACAGCGGAATTGAAGAAATTGTACATCCATACGATTTAAAACACTCCAATCGTGTAAAAGAGGAAAAAGTTGATTCGCTCGATTCCGACACCACAGCAACAGATTCCCTCTCGGTTGATACAGTCTCTATTCAAATTGCTACAGTCGAAATAACCGAAGATTCTTCGGGAGCTACCAACATTGAGCTTGGTATTATCGATATTGAGATGACCTACATCTATCACAAACTAGCCGAATCGTATCGGTTAGATTACAACTATGACCATGCCGAGATTTGGTACGAAAAGGCAGTAAAATCTCCACATCCCGAATTTCCTAATGTCGTTTTCCGATATGGAGAGATTCTGATGAGCAACGAAAAATACGAGGAAGCAAGGGACCAATTTTCCGATTTTATCACCAACCTTTCTGCCGAAAATGATACTACTAACATGAGAGACCATGCTAAACAAAAAATGAAAAGCTGTAATTATTCTCTCAAAAATAATGGAAATGTAAGGGGGGTAACAGTTACGAAACTAGACTCTGTTATAAATAACGGAACAGCCGTTTTTTCTGCGTCCTATTTTGGTAATGATGAAATAGTTGCTTTTTCCTCAGCAACCATTTTACAAAAAAGTACTGATGAAAACGAAAGCTATAATATTTACACCACATCCTCCGCTGGAAGCAGCTGGAGCTCTCCCGACAAAGTTTCTGCCATTTCTAGCCCAGCCAACGAAGCAACTATCGCAATGAATCATAAAGGCGACAGAATTTACTTTTCGCGGTGGGATGGAACTGAATATGCTATATACGCTAGTAATAAATTTCAGGGAAAGTGGATGGAGCCCTATAAATTAAAAGAGATCAATAAAGAAGGGTACCGAACGCTTGACCCAAGTATATCATCTAATGGAAGGCAACTTTATTTCTCTAGTAATATGGAAGGCGGTAAAGGTGGAATGGATATTTGGGTTTGTAAACTCGACCGCTGGGGAAACCCAACGGAAATGGAAAATTTGGGCGACAAAATTAACACGCCAGAAGATGAAGTTTCTCCTTTTATTCAAGCTAACGGAAAAAAATTATACTTCAGTTCTTCAGGGCACTTGGGTTACGGAGGGAAAGATATTTTCTACTCAGAAAAGCATGAACAATACGGTTGGATGAACGTCAAAAATATAGGCAAACCATTCAACTCTAGTCGAGAAGATTCTTATTTCGTATCCTCATCAGGCGCGAAAACAGGTTTCTTTTCTTCCGATAGAGAAAGCTGCCATGAATGTGGTCATGGAAATTGTCTGAAGCTCTACTCCTATAAAAACGACCCCCCGCGATTTTTCTTAGATGGTTTTGTTTTTGATGCCGATACAGATATGGAAATTCCTAACGCAAAAATTACAATTAAAGATGTAAAAAAGACTCGATATTGTACGAAATAATTACAGACGAAACAGGCTACTACTCTTTATCCCTCGAAATCAATCAAATATATTTTATAAAAGGACAAAAAGAAGGATATTTTGGTGATGCAAATTCGGCTTCAACCATGGGTTTAACTGAGTCTAAATCATTTATGGTGGACCTAATGCTTACACCTATTCCTCTTGGTGAAATTGATATTCCTGGTATTGAATACGATTACGGTAAAGCGACCTTACGAGATGAGTCGAAAAAAATCTTAGACGAACTATATGATTTTTTAGTTTTAAATAACAATTTAGAAGTAGAGCTTCGCTCTCATACAGATGTTC
Organism: Flavobacteriales bacterium; assembly: GCA_016763645.1. Taxonomy (GTDB): domain Bacteria; phylum Bacteroidota; class Bacteroidia; order Flavobacteriales_G; family NORP312; genus NORP312. The sequence goes on along the minus strand of JAESTK010000154.1, from coordinate 43,322 downwards.
GAAGTAGTCATGAATTCAACATGAACCTTTCTCAGGCAAGAGCGCAGTCTTGTGTAGATTATCTTGTTTCGAAAGGAATTGCTATGGCAAGAATTACTCCTGTTGGATTTGGTGAAACAACCTTGAAAGTAGAAGATGCCCAAACGGAAGAAGAACACCAACGCAACAGAAGAACTGCTTTCTATGTCGTTGGGCAACATTTTGGCGAATAATGAAGTTATTTCCCCTCCTTTTAGCTCTTACCCTAGCATTTCCTGGCTTCACGCAAGAGCACAAGCTACTTAAAGCAGAAATAAAATCTAAAAGTAAACTCAACAAAACAAGCACAGAAAAAGGATTCGAATTTGTAGCAATTTCTGCACGTTTTGGCAAGGGGATGGAAAACCTAACTAAGGTTGAAGAGGCGGTTACTTCAATTGAATATTCTGGTGATACACTTGTAGTTGAAGTTTCATTAGTTGCGAACTGTTGCGCTTCATTCGTTGCCGAACTCGAAACAGTTGATAATAAAACCCTCAACTTCGTTTTCGAAAAAAATGATATCGATTGCCTCTGTTTAAAAGGAATTTATCTGACTTATAAAATTCTTGCTCCAAAGGGAGATTATAACTTTCAAATGAATGGTACACCAATAGAAATGCGCAGGATAGACCCGAACAAAGAAACAGAAGAAATGGAATTTTGGGATAACGGAAACATGAAATCCATTAAGATGTACATCGGTGAAACACTTCATACCGAACACCTTTACGATGAATCAGGCAAAAGAACAAAAACCCTTTTCCATAAAGACGGAAAAGTGATCGAAAAAAGTTATTAAACTCTGCATCTTATTGTTACAATTCCAATGCTTTGGGGCAGCCTGTAAAAGTTGTTGTTGCTAACTCTATGGCCTCTTTCGTGTCGTTTGATGGCTTAACTTCTGGAGTCTATTTTGTTGCTCTAACTTCCGAAGATGTAACGACCAGTACTCTGCGAGTAGTTAAGCGATAATTATTCATTAAAAAGCCCGATTGAGATATAACAATCGGGCTTTTAACTTTAGATAAACGTTAGTTTTTTATTGTACTACTAAAACTCTTAAAGTATATACTCCTCCATTAGCATTAAAATTAACTGGTGAGCCAGTGCCATTAAATATAGCTACTCTGATTTGATTATTACCTGAAACATAACAAGTCATCATACAGCCTTTTAAATTTCCATCAATTGAACCCACAATAATATTTCCTAAAACCACACCCGTTAATGTAAGTGGACCAGATATAAATGTACTTCCAGCAGAAATACTTCCAGGAGAAACATTTGGAGCTGTTACGCTATTTACTCCTGTAACACCAGAAGATATAGTTATACCACCTGCCGTATTGGTAATATTAATACCTGTACCAGCCGTAAGAGAATCTAATGTAAACCCCGTCCCATTTCCAATTAGTATTTGGCCAGCAAGCACACCACTTCCGTCTAATCCTGTTCCTCCATCAGCAACGGGAAGAACACCTGTAACTTTCGTTGTTAAATCGATAGTCCCATTTGCGATATCTTCATTAAGAATTGTTCCGTCCAAAATCTCCGAAGTCTCTACAGAGCCTGTTCCAATGTCTTCTGCCAAGATAGTTTCATTTAGTATTTCAGAGGTTTCTACGGAACCTGTACCGATGTCTTCCGCTAAGATGGTTTCATCTAAAATCTCGGACGTCTCTACTGAGCCAGTACCAATGTCTTCTGCTAAGATAGTTTCATCAAGAATCTCAGATGTTGTTACTGCACCTGTGTCAATGTCCTCGGCTTGAATGGTCTCATCCAAAATTTCAGAAGTTTCAACTGAACCTGTTCCGATGTCTTCTGCTAAAATAGTCTCATCCAATATCTCAGAGGTTTCTACCGAACCTGTGCCTATATCTTCTGGAAGAATAGTTTCGTCCAAAATTTTTGCAGTCGTAATTGCGTTGTCTGCAATATCATCGGTATAAAACGAGTAAGGAACGGTCATAAACTTTTGTAAGCTTACCATCTTGTAACTATCATCGTTTGCAATTGATATTTCAACTTTTAAATATTGGTCTGCATCTATCCAAGGCATATCTAACAGGTTATCATAACTTCCTTCTCCTGTTTGCTCTCCATGACCAATAGTTAATGAAAATAGACCATATTTATCGGTAAGTGCAGAATGTGTTTCTTGATATAAAACATCTCCGTCCACCCCTTTTAAAATTGAAAACCGAACTCCTATTGTTTTTTCGTAGAGCGGTTTTCCGTTGATGTCCATCCCAACAATTTCTTTGCCTGTATCGTCAATAGCTACTGCTTGGTAACTTATTCCATCAAGGTTTCCTATTTGCTGTGCAAACATTAGTTGGCTTGCAAAAACAAGCGATAGAACTAAATAAATTTTTGTAAAATTTTTCATAATAAATTATTTTGAAGTGTTAATTGAAAATGACATCCCTAGTGATAACATATAAGAAATGTTCGATGATTTTTGCCCTGTTTCGTTTGTTTCTAGGTTCCCCAACCCTCTTAAGTAAGAGAATTCTGTATAAGCAGAAATCTCATCAGATAATGTAATTTGAGTTCCCAAAGAGCCGATTACACCATAGTCTATCTTTTGTATTTCGCCTATGTTTATAATATCGAAATCTTCATTGTTTACCGTTTGGTTCGCCTTTAACAGGTATCCAAAATAACCTGCAACTGTTAAATACGGCTTAAAAAGACCATCTCCGTACATATACCCTCCTCCTAGGTTGAACGTAGCGTACTGTAAAGACCAATTGTAGTTAATGCCGTCATAAACCATTGTAGCACCTCCTGTTCGCATTCCAATTCCTGTACGGACTATGATCCCTTTTTCGTGGATATATCTGTACCCTAAATTGTACGCGCCAGAATAATTTCCCGAGTAACTTTTGTCAACGTTAGCTTCACTATCTACAAATTGAAATGTCGATAATGTTTGCGATGCATCAATCGTAAAATTCGACTGAGCTACAAGAGCTGGGCTAATAAAAATAGCTGCTCCTAGTAGTAATTTTGTTATTACGTTCTTTTTCATAGTTCTATTTATTTATAATCAGTTTGGATGAATATTTTTTGTTTTGACCGTTAATTGTTATGAAATAGGCTCCGTTTGTCCATGACGAACAATCAATGTTATAGGTGTTTACCCCATCAATATTTTTCGTCAAAATTTGCTTTCCATTAACATCTACAATCTGAAGCGTTGCACCGCTAACTACTTCTGAACTTTCAATTGTAATTGAGTACGCTGCAGGATTTGGATAAACGCCTAAGACTAGGTCTTTAAATGTTGACTGAGATGATTCTAGCTTAAATTTAGATGGTTGCTGAAACCCGGGTCGATTTCCTACTTCCTCACTATAATATGTATTAGTAGAATACGGTTGCCCTACGGTTTGCTGAATCGTTACTTCCTTGTCGCTCAAAGAACCCCCAAGGCTTCCTATACTTTGTCGTTGTATGGTTTGTGCTTCACTTTCGTTTGAAAGAAAGAGCAGCGCACCAGTCAACAACAAGACTGAACTTCTATTGAATTTTTTCTTCATTTTGTTTTGCTTTTTCACCCTCGCGAAAGTACAGATATTCTCTACCCTTATCATAATTAAAATTGGATATTACTTACTCAGTATAATTACAAAACTTATATAATATTTTTAACTACAACCTCGTACAAGTAATTTTAACTAATTATGTGTTAATTTTTCTTACTCGTTCAAAAAGTAATTTCACGCATAGGCTTTAAAGCTTCGCGTAAAACATCTTTTTTGTAGGAATACACCCGTTCATCCTAAAAAATGAACGTTTCTTAATTTTAAGGGTAACCTTTGTAGCATGCGAAATTGGCTATTCCTGTTTTTACTACTCCCCTGCATAGGTTTTGGGCAAACTGACTCGATAAAGTCTATCGAGGCCGTTCGTGTTACCGAACCTATAAAAATTGATGGTAAATTAGATGAAGCTATATGGAAAATAGCACCGATTGCAACTGATTTTACACAGAATGGACCCAACCCCGGAGCAAAACCTCACCAACGAACTGAAGTTCAAATAGCTTATGACAATACAGCTATTTATATTGCTGCTACCTGCTACGATGTTGCCAACGACAGTATACTACGACAGTTAAGTAATCGTGATGACGAAGGAAATACCGATGTATTTGGAATATTTTTAGACACATACAATGATGACCAAAACGCTTACGGATTTGTTGTTCACCCAACGGGCGTTCAATGGGATGCAAGATATTCTGCCAATGGACAAGACGTTTCGTGGGATGCTGTTTGGCTAAGTAAAGTAACTATTGATGAAAAGAACTGGTACATTGAAATGAAAATTCCATTTTCTGCTATTCGTTTTTCTGATGAAGAAGAGCAAATATGGGGCGTAAATTTTGCAAGAAAAATCAGAAGAAAAAGAGAGTTCTCTTTTTGGAATCCAACACTGCCAAACATTGACGGTCTTGTTCAACAGTTTGGTGATTTGACAGGGATCAAAGGTATTTCCTCACCGGTACGGCTTGCGTTTATACCCTATTTATCCGGATTTGTAAACCGTTATTCCGAACCTGGTTATTCAGAAAACGGCCGTTCCTTTCGTGGTGGGATGGACCTAAAATATGGTATTAACGATGCATTCACTTTAGACCTCACCCTTGTTCCTGATTTTGGACAAGTTCAATCAGACAATCAAGTACTAAACCTGTCCCAATTCGAAGTGTTTTTTCAAGAGCGAAGACCCTTTTTTACAGAAGGAACTGAACTTTTCAATAAATCCGGCCTCTTTTATTCTCGTAGAATTGGCGGCACACCGATAGATTATTCCGCTCCATATTTGGCACTTAACGCTGGAGATTCTTTACTATCGAACCCTGGTGAAGTTCAACTAATAAACTCTACTAAAGTTTCGGGACGAACAAAATCGAACCTCGGTGTAGGAATTTTAAATTCAGTAACCGCCAGCACCAATGCTACAATTCTTCGAGAAAACGGAACAGAAGAAAAAGTGCTAACCGCGCCCTTAACTAACTACAACATATTTGTAATAGACCAAGCGTTGAAAAACAATTCGTATGTAACGTTAACAAATACTCATACACTTCGGCAAGGGAGTTATTATGATGCTAATGTAACTGGGCTAAACTTTCATTTACGAGAAAAAACCAATACTTATGCCCTTTACGGAGGAGGCTCTGTTTCTCAGATTTACAACAATAGTACTCCTAGTTTGGGTTATGCTGCGTCTGGAGGAATCAGAAAAGTGAGTGGGAATTTTCAATTTAGACTTAACTACAAAGAAGTTTCTGAAAACTATAACCGCAGTGACTTAGGCTTTCAAACCATTACCAACTTTAGAGAAGTTGTTGCAAGAATTGAGTACAACACCTATAAACCTAAAGGGAAATTTAATAAAACAGGTAATTCTTTATCTATACGAACACTAAGAGTTCTCAGTTCCAACGGATCTTCAACGGTTAACATCAACAACAACCCATGGCAAAACTCCCAAGCATTCTTCACTACAGGCCTTTATTCCAAATTCGGAATAAGCACTAATCATTGGGTAAATACTCGAAAATTTTTCGCCTCGTGGCTTTGGACATGGACAGAACCATTAAAAATCCATGATTATTACGAAGCCAGGTCTTTCAGCCAATATTACTTGCAGCCCGAGAATTCGAATATTGGCTGGGGGTTCTCATCAGATTATCGTAAAAAATTCGCACTTGACGGAAATACAAATTATCGATTTTACAATGAAACTGGTCGTTATCGCTATAATTTTGGTGTTTCGCCTCGTTTTCGAGTAAGCGACCACCTTTCTTTTGTCTATCGTTTTAATTCTTACAATATGCCCAACAATATTGGCTGGGCAGGTAAGCTTTCTGATGGAACCGTCATTTTCTCTAAACGAGATGAACATATCATTGAAAACACCCTAAGAGGAAGCTATATTTTTACCAATAGAATGGGCGTTACTTTTCGAGTTAGACACTACTGGGCAACAGCAAATTATAAAGAGTTTTTCGAACTAGGACAAGATGGAAAACTATACAATACGGCTTACAATGGGTTAGATGAATCGGGTAATAACATTCATAATGTGAACTTTAATGCCTTTAACATCGATATTGCTTACACTTGGGTTTTCGCTCCTGGTAGCGAATTAAGTATCACTTATAAAAACTCCATCCTGTCGGTAAACAATCAAATTACAAGAGATTATTTTAATAATTTTAGTCAGATGATTAGTCAAGGGCAAGCGAATAGTCTTAATGTCAAGCTTTTGTATTACTTAGATTATCTTTCGCTACGAAAAAAATCTACCTGATTCTCTTGTTGCATGATTGTTGTGCAAATAGTACATTTGCCAATCTATGAGCCGACCAAGTTTCGATGATATTTATATGGATTTGGCTAGTAATTTAGCCAAACGATCGCATTGTGTAAAGCAACATGTTGGTGCCGTGTTAGCGAAAGACACACGAATTGTTTCATTGGGCTATAATGGTCCTCCTTCAGGAACTCATAACTGCGATAAAGAGTGGCCCGAAGAAGGCTGTCCGAGAAGTTCGAAAGGTAGTTGCTCTTTAGCACTACATGCAGAAGAAAATGCTATTCTTTATGCGGCAAAAAACAAAATAGACCTAGAAGGGTCAACACTTTATGTTACACTTTCTCCTTGTTTGCCGTGTGCCCGAGTGATTTATACCTCTGGTATTAAAACCATGTATTTCTTAAATTCTTATGCTAAATACAAAGGCATTCCTATTGATGAAGGTGTAGAATTTTTAAGAAAATTTGGCGTTAATGTAATCCACTATAAACCAACCCATGAGCAGTAAAACGCAGCTTTATATTCCATTAGGGTTAGCCGTTACGTTGTGTATTGGCATCGTTATGGGGTTGCGATTAGGGCGTGGAAATTCATCTGAAGGGTTCCGTAATCTCTCAACAAAGAAAGGGAGTAAACTCACCGAAATTCTTTCCTATATTGAGCATGAATATGTTGATACCATCAACATTTCAGCTCTCGAAGAAAAAGCAATCCAAACCTTACTTCAAGAACTAGACCCCCACTCCTACTACATTCCGCCTCAAGATTTAGCCGCAGCTAATGAACCGTTAGAGGGTAATTTCGAAGGCATTGGTGTTGAGTTTAGGATTCAGCGAGATACTGTTGCTATTATCACTCCAATTGCAGGTGGTCCTTCAGCTAAATTAGGCATACTTTCTGGTGATAGAATTGTTTCCGTGGAAGGTGATAACATTGCTGGAAACGGAATTACTAATGCCAAGGTAATCGAGCTTTTACGAGGTAAAAAAGGCACCACTGTTAATGTTGAAGTGAAAAGAAGTGGCGTTACAAAACTTATTCCTTTCGCTATCGAACGAGATAAAATTCCAATTTTTAGTGTTGATATCGCCTATATGCTAAACGAAGATGTTGGCTATATAAAAATCAGTCGTTTCGCTCGAACCACCTATGATGAGTTTAAAAAAGGAACCAACGAATTGCTTAATCAGGGTATGAAAAAATTGGTTATTGATTTACGTGGAAATGGTGGTGGGTATATGGACGCAGCAGTTAGCATTATTGACGAAATGTTAGACGGCAATAAACTCATCGTTTATACGGAAGGCAAAGCCAGAAACCGAAAAGAGTATAAATCCACTAGTACGGGCTCGCTAAAAGGTGTCGAAATAGGTGTTTTAATTGACGAGGCTTCTGCTTCAGCTAGCGAAATTGTTGCAGGAGCTATACAAGATAACGACAGAGGAACCATTTTTGGAAGGCGCTCTTTCGGTAAGGGCTTAGTACAAGAGCCTTCGCAATGGCCCGATGGTTCTGCGCTTAGACTAACCATCGCCCGTTACTATACCCCAACAGGTCGGTGCATACAAAAGCCCTATAAAGACGGGGTAAAACAATATTATCGCGATTATTACAACCGAATTAAAAGAGGGGAAATGATGAACATCGACAGTATCAATCTTCCTGATTCGTTAAAATTTACAACTCCTGCTGGAAAAACCGTTTATGGTGGCGGTGGAATTATGCCTGATGTTTTTATACCATACGACACAACCGGACATACGTATTTGTTCAGCGAATTAATCTATGGTGGCATTTTTAGACAGTTTTGCTTCGATTATGCAGACCAACATAGAGAAGAATTAAACAAATTTAAAACCGCAACGATTGCCGTCAATAAATTTGAGATTACCCCCGCAATTGTTTCCGAATTTTTTGCGTTAGCAAAAACAAAAGGAGTTGAAAAAATAGATGCAGAATTTGTCATTTCTCAAACCCTTATCGAAACTCGTTTAAAGGCAGAAATCCTCAACCATATTTGGAGTAATGAGGGGTTATATCCTGTTTTGAACAAAAGCGACAAAACAATTAAAAAGGTACTAGAGTTACTTTAATTAGCTCAGTGAAATTCGAAATTTCCCTTCTCTAATTTCGAATTTCAGATTTTCCATGTATCTTTCGGCTTCAAATTTAAAATTAGGAGCCTTATGAGTGAATTCAAATCAGACCTAGAAATTGCACAAGCAGTGCAAATGACGCACATAAAAAACATCGCGGCAAAGCTTAACATTAGCGAAGATGACATTGAAATGTACGGCAAGTATAAAGCCAAATTGCCCCTCCATTTAATTGATGAAGAGAAAAGAAAAACCAACAAACTCATTTTAGTTACCGCCCTTACTCCTACTCCTGCTGGAGAAGGAAAAACAACTGTTTCTATTGGTTTAACCGAAGGGTTAAACAAAATTGGCAAACAAGCCACAGTCGTTTTACGTGAGCCCTCTTTGGGGCCTGTTTTTGGAATCAAAGGCGGTGCTGCCGGTGGTGGTTATTCGCAAGTTGTGCCGATGGAAGACATCAATCTCCACTTTACAGGCGATTTCTCGGCTATCGAAAAAGCAAACAATTTACTTTCTGCTTTAATTGACAACAACATTCAAAGTAAAACTCGAAATTTAAACATCGATCCAAGAACAGTTACTTGGAAACGTGTTATTGACATGAACGACCGGTCGCTTCGCCACATGGTAATTGGCTTGGGAGGCACAACAGACGGAATTCCTCGTGAAGGAGGGTTCAACATTACTGCCGCTTCTGAAGTAATGGCTATACTCTGTATGTGTAACAACATGGGTGATCTTAAAACCAAGTTAGCGGACATTTTCATCGGATTTACATTCGATAAAAAGCCTATTTACGCTAAAGATTTAAATGCACAAGGTGCAATGGCGGTGCTGCTTAAAGACGCTATTCAGCCCAACTTAGTACAAACATTAGAAGGCAACCCTGCCATTATTCATGGTGGGCCGTTTGCAAATATCGCCCAAGGAACCAATACAATTATTGCCACCAAAATGGGACTTTCGTTAAGCGATTATGTAGTTACCGAAGCAGGTTTTGGCGCTGACCTTGGTGCCGAAAAATTTATGGACATCAAGTGCGGATATGGAGATTTAACTCCAGATGCTTTGGTAATTGTTGCTACAATTCGAGCACTGCGCCACCATGGTGGAGCGAAAAAAGACGAATATGGCGATGCGAATGTTGAGCGAGTAACAACTGGTTTTTCTAACTTAGAAAAGCATATCGAAAACATGAAAAAGTTTGGACTAACACCCGTTGTGGCAATTAATCACCGAACTGGAGATACCGATGAAGAAATAAAAGTGGTACAAGAAAAATGTGCCGCACTTGGCGTTAACGCTGTTGTTTCTATGGGCTGGGCAGATGGCGGAAATGGCACACAAGAATTTGCGCAAGCAGTTGTTGATTCTATCGAGTCGGGGCAAAACAACTTTAAGAGATTGTACGATTGGAATGCTCCCGTGATAGAAAAAATTGAAACCATTGCCCGCGAGATTTACGGTGCCGATGGGGTAGATTTTTCAGCAAAAGCAAAGCGCGACTTAAAAGGAATAGAAAACCTTGGCCTCGCCAACTTACCTATCTGCATGGCTAAAACGCAAAAATCATTTTCTGATAACGACAAGCTTATTAACCGACCAACTGGTTTTAGAGTTTCCGTACGTGAGTTCGAAATTGCTGCAGGAGCTGGTTTTTTAATCCCAATTTTAGGCAAAATGATGCGTATGCCAGGGCTACCAGCCGTTCCTGCCTCCGAAGGTATGGACATCGATAGTAATGGTGTGATTAGTGGGCTATCGTAAGTTGAGTCGTTCTGAAAAAGTATAACCCTATTTTAAAAAAGTGATGGCTTATATTCAACAAAGGTTCGAATCCTTGAATGAGAATGAAATAAATGGCTTTTTTAATAACCACCTGAAGTATCGCCTACAGATGCTTGAAACCGTTTCATTGTTGGGGTCGAAATATCCCCCAGAAACCCCTCTGTGGACCTGCATGTATGAGTCAATGCAAATATCTCGTAGAATGTTTATAGAATTTCTTGGGTTAGGAATTTCAAAGGAAAGTCCTGTACTTAGACAAGATAGAAGGTATTTTTCATTGGACGGCACAAACTCATATGAAATAAAAATAACAGATCTCGGTGGTCGTTTTGTTGAAATAAATACCCTCACAGAAAAAGATAAAGAGTTGCTCGCTCATGCTTACATGAGTGGGAACAGAGCAACGGCACACCTCACTTTTAACGCTCCATTTGTGCCAAACCCTAGTAAAGTATTAAGTGCTTCAAAATTAATCCGAAAACTGATAAAAGAAAATCTTGAAATGGAAGCGGGAAAGATAATAAGTAGATAAACTTCTAAAGCGAGCCCCTTCCCTAGCTTCTCTACAAAACAAGACCTAACAAGTCAAGTCTGCTATCAATTTGGTAAACTTACTCCTTTAACAACTGCTCAATAAAAGCAGTTGTTTTGTCAACGTACATTTCGTAGTATGGCCCAGTGCCTGGTCCATAAAACCCCGTATGAATTTTTCTAACCGTTCCTGTTTTGTCAATAAACAATGTAGTTGGGAAAGACATAATATGGTTTAATTGAGGAAGAACGTCTTCAGCGCAAGCCTTACCTGCAGAGCCCGCTATTAAATACTCATGTCTAGTATTAAAGTGCGATTTTAGTTTTTTAACCGCTTTCGTCTTTCCTTCAAATGTTTTTGAGGCTTCAAAGCAGAGCGAAATAACTTCCAAACCTTGTTCGTTGTACTTGGAGTAATAATCAGACAATAGCTTGGTTTCGTCCATACAGTTGGGGCACCACGAACCCATAATTTGAACCAAAACAACTTTGTTTTTATACCTTTCATCCTTGTTGGAAACCATTACGCTATCCAAATTCGGGAACGAAAATGAAAATTCTTGAGTTGAATCTTCTAAATAAGTTAATTTGAAGGGGTCACTAAGAGTCGCCTTTTCGTTTCTTATTGCCGACCACGGCTCTTGCCAGTGTTTTCCTGAAAAGAACGTTCCGCTTAGCTCTCCATTATCCTCAATTTTTGCTTTAAACAAAAAAGCATGAGCCCCATCAAAACAAGAAAGAAACATTTCGTTACCATTCACATTTCCTTCTAAAAATCGATAATCACCTGTCTCGGTAAGGAATGTCCCCGTAACCTCGTTTCCATTTTGTTCAAAAACACCAATTGCAGGGTATTTATCTTCCGTTTCCGGGCTAAACAAGACCTCCCACTTTCCTGTGAAATCTGTTGATTCTTGTTCGGAAACTTCGAATCTCGTGTTTCTCGCTTGATTTGATTCTAGCGGAATTGAGTAATTACCTTTCGCGAGGTTACACCAGCGACCTTTTATTTGACCATCTTGTATTACATATCTTAACTCTGAATTAAAAACCGGAATATCCATTATTGTTGAATCTCCTTTCTGATAAATGTTAGTTGCTTGAATTTCCTCAGAACCATTTTTAATGTTTGCTCCTTTAGCATTAAATTCAACAAAAAAGGGCAATACTTCATCTTTAAATTTTAACTCAAAAACATAGGATTGTGTTTTGGGTAAGTCGATTTTTCCCACTACTTTATAAGCAAAATCATCAATCTCTCTTACTTTTTGTGTTCCGTTAATCTCATAGCGAATTCCAGGTTGATAATACATTTCTTGATAGTTATTGTTGACTCTATCCCGAAGCAACCGTTGCATATATATCATCTCGCATTTATCACCATTAAAAACATATTGAATATGTTTTGTTTTTATTTTATCAGAGTGGCTAGTGCAGTTTATTATTGTTTTATTGCCGATTTTGGTTGTATCAATCACGTATTCTGATTGAAATTTTGGGTTGTTTATTTCTGCTTCAGCGAAAAATCGGAGTTCTTTTTTCCAATCTACTTTTATTTTAGACTTCTTAGAAATTCCATCTTTTGTTACTGTTTTATTCACAAAAGGATTGATTTTAGTCAGCAACTTAATCTCATCTGCAAAAGAATAAATAGGTGAAAACGAAGGGGCTTCTGTCTCTAAATTACAAGACACCCCTACGCAAAGGGAAATGAAAACTAATAAATTACGCATCCTGGGTTAATTGATTGCTATGATAAAAATACGAAATTTCACTTAGGTCTGCTGTTATATTCAAGTGAATTTAAAGTGGTTTTGCTGCAACTAGGATTTCAATAATGTAACACTCGTAACTCAACAGGTAAACGTTTTGATTTACTCTTCAACTTCGTATAAAAAGTTGTTGTACGGAAACCGCTCAATATGCATCTTTTTTACCTGCTCATAAAGCAAACTTCTAAATTCTTCGATGTTCTCTTTATTAATTGCGGAGATGAACAGGCATAGGTCATCATTTTTGCTCATCCACATTTTTTTCAATGTATCGAGGCTATAATTCAGCTCTTTGTTTCCGGTAAAGTCGAATTCTGTCTTGTGCTCTGCTGAGCCTGTCGAAGTATCATCTGCTTCGTCAGTAAAAGTATAGTTGTCAATTTTATTGAACACCAAAATTGTTGGCTTATCGGCAGAGTCCAAATCTGCAAGTGTTTCTTTTACAACATCAATCTGTTCCTGAAAATTAGGATGCGAAATATCCACCACATGAATCAAAATATCTGCCTCGCGCACCTCGTCCAATGTTGATTTAAACGATTCTATCAATTGATGTGGTAATTTGCGAATAAACCCAGCCGTATCTGACATCAAAAAAGGCAGGTTTTGCAATACAACTTTACGAACTGTCGTATCTAATGTGGCAAATAACTTGTCCTCTGCAAAAACTTGCGATTTGCTCAACATATTCATGATGGTTGATTTACCAACGTTAGTATAACCAACCAAGGCGACACGAACCAAAGCTCCTCTGTTCCCCCTCTGAATCGCTTTTTGCTTGTCAATTTTGGTGAGTTTTTCTTTTAACAATGCGATTTTTTGCTGTACAATTCTCCTATCGGTCTCAATCTGAGTTTCACCAGGGCCTCTTAATCCGATTCCACCGCCTTTTTGTCTGTCGAGATGAGTCCACATTCGCGTTAATCGAGGTAATAAGTATTGGTATTGAGCCAGTTCTACTTGAAGTTTTGCATCGTGGGTTTGCGCTCTTGCAGCAAAAATATCAAGAATTAAATTGTTTCTGTCTAAGATTTTACGTTCAAAAATGCGTTCAATATTTCGTAGCTGAGAAGGAGATAACTCATCATCAAAAATTACACAGTCGATATCATGCCGACGAACATATTCTTCTACTTCTTTAATTTTTCCACTCCCTAAAAAAGTTTTAGGATGCGCATGTTCTAAATTTTGTGTGAAATGCTTTTTAGATATAGCACCTGCTGTAAGGGCTAAAAACTCCAATTCATCAAGATATTCTTTTGTTTGGGTCTCAGTTTGACCTTTAGTTACAACGCCAACTAATACTGCTGTTTCCGGAACTAATGCTGTGTTTATCATTTCTACTTGCGCAATGTAGTAATATATTCGGCTACTTGACCGACCTCTTCCTCTGATAAAATAGCGCTGTAACCTGCCATGCTACCTTTCCCGTTTGTTATAATTTCTTTTATCTCATTATTGGTTAGCTCAGAAGTTGATAAGTCTTTCGCTCCACCAAGTCCTTTTTTTCCATCGCTTCCATGACAAGCATTGCATTTTCCAAGATAAATTGTTCTCCCGCTTGATGCTTTACTTATATCTACTTTGGGCTGATTTTCTGCGCAAGAAGTAAGTACGATTACTAATAGAACGATGGGAATTCTTTTTATCATGGCATCATAACAAATACTGTAAGCACAACTATCGCTAATGAACTTAGATAAAATAAGGCAACAGTTTTGTGTTTATCGGCTGCTTCTTCTTTCTTTTTCGATGTGCTTCTGCCAATCGTTATCAGCACCGCAACAAGTATCATTAAAAACGCATGTTCGATAGTAAAATAACGTGTAACGCCATCAGCAATGTTAGAAAAATCAACTTTTGGACTCATAAAATACAATCCAAAGCCAATCAATAGTTGTGTGTGAGTAGCTATTAATGTAAAAAGCGAAAGTTTATCGTCAATTTTTTCGTAAGGTGATTTATTCATCCAACCAATTAATGATTTTAACCCAGCGATAATCATTAGTGCCAAAACAACCCAGCGGAGGGTCGAATGTGCGTGTAAAAGTCCTGTTAGCATATTTATTCTGTTTTGAGCAAATGTAGAGATAATTGCCGTTGGTGTATTCCCTATAGCACCCTTTCCGAAAAATACTACATTTGTTTGTATTCAAAGACCTTTATTTAATGAAACACCTACTCGCACTTTCGTTTTTCGTAGCGTTAATAACCCAAACGTTAAATGCACAAGAAACATTTCCGGTTAACGGAACACACAACGAAAACCACACCTATTACTATTTCACCAATGCAACCGTCCATGTCGATTATGAAACGGTTATAGAAAACGCTTCACTTCTTGTTCAAAACGGATATGTTGTTACCGTTGGTGCGGATGTAAAAAAGCCAAAAGGCGCAGTTAAAATTGACCTTGACGGGAAACACATTTACCCTTCGTTTATAGATCCTTTTTCCAATTATGGGATGCCAAAAATTGAGAAATCAAAAAGAAAATGGAGCGATGGACCACAAATTGATAGTAAAAAACCCGGAGCATATACCTGGAATCAAGCATTAAACCCTGAAATTGATGCAGCAAAGATTTTTAAAACAGACAAAAAAACTTCAAAAGAACTAAGAGCAAATGGTTTTGGAGCCGTACTTACACACCAAACAGATGGTATTATTCGTGGCACCTCAACAAGTGTTCTTACTGGTGATGCAAACGAAAACAAAATGATGATTGCTGGCTATTCTGCGGCTATGTATTCGTTTAAAAAAGGAAGCTCCAAACAAGACTACCCAGGTTCGCTGATGGGCGCAATTGCATTGCTTCGACAAACGCATTATGATGCCGAATGGTATTCTTCATTGCAAAACGAAGACGAGTACAATTTAGGTTTAGATGCTTTTTTGGCAAATCAAACCCTTCCTCAAATATTTGCTGTTACCGATTATTTATCTGCCGTTCGTGCCGATAAAATTGGGGATGAGTTTGGCATTCAATACATCATAAAAGGGTCTGGTGACGAGTATAAAAATATCGAGTACATCAAATCAACCGATGCGGCCTTTATTCTTCCATTAAGCTTCCCAAAAGCTTATGATGTAACTGACCCGTACGACGCTTTGGTGGTTACAACCGAAGACATGAAGCATTGGGAATTAGCCCCAACCAACCCAGCATTGTTCGAAAAAAATACTATCCCTTTTGCTTTTACAGCCGATGGTTTGAAGAAAAAAGAGATGTACTTATCAAACATCCGTAAAGCCATAGAAAATGGACTGAGTGAAGAATACGCACTGAAAGCAATGACATACAACCCTGCGTCACTAATCGGTTTAGACGACCAATTAGGAACGCTTGAAAAAGGAAGAATTGCGAACTTCTTGATTACCTCCGATAACATATTTAACGAAGATTCTAAAATTTATGAGAACTGGGTAAAAGGAGAGCAATACATCATAAAGGATGTGAATGCTCTAGACCTTGTAGGCTCTTATAGCGTAAATGTTGATGGAAAAAAATACGAACTTACCGTTAAAGGTAAGGATGGGAAATTGAAAGGGTCGATTAAACAAGACACCTCAAAAATTAAGGCCACCGTCAAGCTAGACGGACAGCTTGTTGCAATAAGTTTTGTAGCGGACGATGAAAAATACAACGGTCTTATTTCTCTATCAGGAAAAGTAAATTTCAAAAGTGGCATTTGGGATGGTCGTGGTCAAGTTCCGGGAGGTGCTTGGGTAAAATGGGGAGCAATTAAACAAAAGTCGAAAGTCGAAAGTGAAAAGAAGAAAGACAAAAGTAAAAAGGAGAATGGAAGCGAAGACTCACTTTCAACTTTGACCTTTGAACTTTCACCTGCTATCTGGTATCCCAACATGGCATTTGGATTCGACTCCACTCCAAAGCCGCAAGACATCCTTTTTATCAATGCAACCATTTGGACAAATGACACCGTAGGCATTCTAAAGAACGCTTCCGTACTCATCCAAAACGGTAAAATTACTGCTGTTGGAAAAGAGATTACTGCCCCAGAAGGCATCGCAACCATTGATGCAAAAGGTAAGCACCTTACTCCTGGTATAATTGACGAACACTCTCACATTGCAATTAGCCGAGGAGTTAACGAGTGTACGCAAGCTGTAACCGCGGAAGTCAGCATCTCGGATGTGGTAAACTCTGACGATATAAACATCTACCGACAGTTGGCTGGAGGTGTAACCGCATCGCAATTACTACACGGTTCGTGTAACCCTGTTGGAGGGCAATCGGCATTGATTAAATTACGCTGGGGCTCTTCTCCTGAAGAAATGAAAATTAAAAATACTGCTGGATTCATTAAGTTCGCTTTAGGCGAAAACGTAAAACAAAGTAATCATGGCGATGCAAGTAGAGTGCGTTTCCCACAAACGAGAATGGGAGTAGAACAAGTGTATTACAATGCTTTTACTCGCGCTCAAGAATATGAGCTAGAGTGGTCTGAGTTTTTCCAATACTATGATGCACTGAAAAAGAAAGAAAAAGACTTGGCAGTTCCTCCTCGTAAAGATTTAGAGTTAGACGCTTTGGTACAAATAATGAACGAAAAACGATTTATTTCGTGTCACTCATACCAACAATCAGAGATTAATATGCTAATGCACGTTGGCGATTCGATGGGTTTTAGAGTCAATACGTTTACCCATATTCTTGAAGGATATAAAGTAGCCGACAAGATGAAAGCACATGGAGCGGGAGGTTCAACATTTTCTGACTGGTGGGCGTACAAATACGAAGTGAATGATGCAATTCCATATAACGGTGCGTTGATGCATGAACAAGGGATTGTAACGGCATATAACTCTGATGATGCGGAGATGGGAAGAAGGCTAAATCAAGAAGCCGCCAAAGCGGTTAAGTATGGTGGCGTTAGTGAAGAAGAGGCGTTGAAATTCGTTACGCTTAATCCTGCTATTTTACTTCATTTGGATGACAGAATGGGAAGTATAACTGCTGGGAAAGATGCAGACATTGTATTGTGGACTGCACACCCTCTTTCAATCTACGCTAAAGCTGAAAAAACCTTTATTGACGGGATTTGTTATTACGATTTGCAAACCGACCTAGAGCTAAGAAAAAGAGAACAAGCTGAAAGAGCACGACTCATTGCTAAAATGTTAGCTGCTAAAAAGAACGGTGCTCCAACACAAAAACCAGTTAAAAAAGAACAAAAACTTTATCATTGTGATACTGTAGATTCAGAATATTAAACCTATGATAAACAAAAAACTGAGTGCTCTGTTGCTGATAATAGCTGCTATTTTTATCTACTCCCTTCCGGGGTTCTGTCAGGTGCCTACCCCTACACCAAAGCAAACAAACAAAGTATTAATTCTTAATGCTGTGGCGCATTTGGGCAACGGGAAAGTAATAGAAAATAGCGCAATTGCATTCGAAAACGGAAAAATAACTCTTGTAGCTGATGCCAGAACAATTAAGCTGGACATGGCTTATTATGACGAGATAATTCATGCCGAAGGCAAACACATTTACCCAGGTATAATTGCTCCGAATTCAACACTAGGTATTTCAGAGGTTGGCGCTGTTCGTGCTACTCGCGATTATGATGACGTTGGCAAATACAACCCTCATGTACGCTCCATAATTGCATATAATGCCGAATCGAATGTTACCTCTACCGTTCGGACAAATGGGGTGCTTATCGGGCAAATTACTCCCCGAGGAGGGAGAATTTCAGGAACTTCATCTATAGTTCAGTTTGACGCTTGGAACTGGGAAGATGCTGTTATAAAAATAGATGACGGAATACACGTAAACTGGCCACGAACATTTCAGCATTCTGGATGGTGGGCAGAGCCAGGAGGTACAAAAAAGAACGAGAAATATCATGACGAAATTTCTGAGCTTACCAAAGTATTTAGCGATGCAAAAGCATATCACAGGGCCGATAATGCGGAGCAAAATATTCGGCAAGAAGCTATGGGCGGTTTGTGGAGTGGGAATAAAACACTGTTCATTCATACCAATTATGTAAAAGACATTGAAAATGCGATTCTCTTCGCTCGACAAATGGAAGTGAAAAAAATCGTAATCGTTGGCGGATATGACTCATGGATGTTAACCGATATGTTAAAAGAAAACAACGTTGCTGTTATGCTTACTCGTGTTCATTCTTTACCTCAACGCCCTGAAGACGATATTGATTTGCCTTACAAATTGCCTTATTTGTTGCAAAAAGAAGGCGTGTTGTTTTGTCTTCAAAATGCGGGAGACATGGAAGCAATGAACGCACGGAATATTCCTTTTTTAGCTGGTACTGCCGTTGCTTATGGCTTAACGAAGGAAGAGGCTTTGCAAGCAATTACAGGTAATTCTGCTAAAATTTTAGGAATAGATTCGTTTTGCGGAACGCTCGAAGTAGGTAAAGACGCTACCCTTTTTCTTTCGACAGGCGATGCGTTAGATATGATGACCAACAACGTTGAATTGGCATATATACAAGGAAGAAATATTTCGTTAGACAATTCACAAAAACGCTTGTACGAAAAGTATAAAGCGAAGTATGCGGCAGAGAATGTTGTAAAAAATTAATGTAACTTTACCAAGTGAACCCGTACGAAAACAAATATTCGCTGAACCGTAACAAGGTCATCTTTAAGAAAATTAACGAAAATGAATCACTTATTTTCTGGCAAGATAAAAGTGTGGAAGAACGGTTTGATGCAATTGAGTTTTTACGCCATCAATACATGGAAATGATGGGCATTGAACCCGTAATGGACAGAAAACACTTCGAATACCGCAAGGGATGAACCTCTCTAAAGATTTTCTTGATTTTCTCGAATGCCTGAACAATGCCAAGGTTAAATACCTTGTTGTAGGCGGATATGCCTTGGGGTTTCATGGATACCCAAGATATACGGGCGACCTAGATATTTGGATTGAACGAACATCGACAAACGTTGAAAAACTATTACTCGCTGTGCGATTATTTGGAGGCCCCAGTGCCGAAATAGACGCCACGCAACTACTGGAAGAGCCTTCTGAAACTAATCCTTGTCCTGGAATAAGTTTTGGAATGGAGCCATTACGTTTAGAAATAATTAACGCTATTTCAGGTGTTAATTTTGCAGACTGCTTTCCTCGTGGTATTGTTAAATCCATTCATGGAGTCGAACTAAAATATATCCACGTTGACGATTTGATTGAAAACAAACTAAGCACTAACCGATTAAAAGATAAGGCTGATGTTGAAGAGCTAAATAAAAGGTTGAAAAATTGAGTTCAACGTTTAAAAGCTTTTACAAAAACACGCTTAAATTTAAAAGTTGCTGGGTCTATGTTATGGTTAAGTAGATGCAAATTGTATGAATAAGCAAGCCTTTCGGCAACAGATTTCTTAGACCAAAATAAGATGTCGTTTTGCTCAATGTCTTCGGCTTTACCAGCGCTATGAAACTTTCTTTCTAACATAGGTTTCAAAAGTACGAAAACTGAATTTAACTTTTCTTGCTTTTCCCTCCCCTTGACATTTTCTTTAGGCGTATACTCATTCCAAGCTTTATGCTATATGAAATTCCTCTTGATGTTTTTACTCCATCGTACTTGTCTTCTGTAAAATCCATATCCCAAACTAATGAATATACCCCAACGCCAAAACCGGTGTAAAACATTACCTCTGGTGTGATATACCATTTATTGCCGACTCTTATGTAATGTTCAAAATTGGTGACGGCCATGTTAAAATTTTTATCAAGTAGGTGTACCGTTTCCTTCCCTTCTGAATATTGCTGTATTTGCTCTGTTCCATAAGTCAGTTCAGAATCATAGGGGCTGAAAAACTGAATTTCGTCTCCAGTGTATTTTGTCCTTCTATAGATACCATCATATTCCGCGAACCATTTAAAACGTTCATGGTGAGGGCTCAAATTATACTGAACCGAAACGCTAGCTCCATCGAATGCCCACTTGTCTGACCCAACATTTGTATAAACAAACCCACCATATTCATAACGCCCAGAACCTCTTCTACAAGAATACACACCTTCTGAGCAAAATTGATACTTCCTTTTTGGGCTTCTAAGCATTCCAATAGTCAAAGTAAGTCTTCTGTTTTCAAGGTAAACATTTAGCGACACAGAACCGGCACCATCTTCAAAGTCTGGTCGATACAGTCCGAGGTAAAAAGAAGGAGCAATCCCAATACGTATCAGATTATCAACGAAGCGGATTTTGACAACAGAATCACACTCTTCAATACCCTCCGAAAAAGAACAAGTGTCAAATTCAAATGATGTGTTCTGGGCATGACTAGTTAGACAAGCCATCAGTAAAAATATGAGCCACAGTTTATTCATCAAATAAAATTGTTGCTTTCACGACTCCGTAATCAGTTGTAAACCAGAAACAACTGTCCTTATAAATAACTTGATTATACTCAAAGTTTTCACCCGTACTCTTCCTTTGAAAAAATACAGGGAATTTCTTATCCCAGATGATACCTTTTTGGGTCATAATATGCCCGTTTTCTGTAAGCGTTTTCTGAATAGTTCCTGTGTACTCTACACTGTTTTCTTCCGTTTGAAAAATAAAATTTCCCGACTTTACTTCTACAACTCTGCTATCGTTTTGCCCCCAAACATTACAATCATTGTCAAGAACAAAACCCCAAATATCATTATCAACAAGGTTTGAATTATCTTTTGTTATTAAGCTTATTCCATTTCCATTTGAGTACATCAATAATCCTTTTGCCTCTGTTTCAATATAAATATTATCGTTGCAGTCAATTAATGGTGAAGAGTAGTCTTGGGTATATGGTTTAATGCCTTGTGGGAAGTTAAATTCAGTAAACGTAGTTCCATCATAACGTATCAGTTCTGTTGAACTCGTAAAATAAATTTCTCCTGTACTAGCCTCCAATAAACCTCCAAACCCAGACGAAAAGGGCGCTCCAATCGAGTCCCTACTAAATGTTGTCCAATTTATCCCGTCATACTGATATAGAAAGTAACTAGAAGTAAGCCACATAGTGGAATCTGAAGCTACAAGTATTGACGTTATCCTTTGCAATAATCCAGACTGGGTAGAATCGTAATTTATCCACCTTTGTCCATCATATTTATACAAACCACCATTTGCATATGTAGAAATCCAAACATTACCATATTTGTCTTCCGCAATATACTCGCACTTGCTTTCAGTGATACTAGAGTTTGAACTATTAAGCTCCTCAATAACTTGAATATTTACTGAACAAGCAGAAGAACCACAGTGCTCATCTTTATTTAATCCACAGTCAACAAAAATTTCATTTCCGTTTTTAATGCCGTCATTACACGTTGGTACATTCTCTTGCGGAGCTTTATCTTTTCTACATCCGTACCCAAGCCCCACTAATAAGAGTGCACAACTCAATAAAATTTTGAAAGACTGTTGTTTCATTTTAGCCAATTACTAAACCAAAAATACATCTTTTTAGAAAAGGCTTTTTTTACCTAGTTATGAAACACCTGAAAAATTTCGATTAGCCTTTCTACAGGCACTACCTTGTTCGGATATTTATTCATTTCTTCGAGCACTTGGTTGGTTGCTTTTGTGCTCAACGCAAGGCGCATTCCTAAATCGCGAATCAAATTCAATTCTTCTTCGCTTTGCTCATGGTCAATGTTCATCATCATTACCAATCGCTGAAAATGTAAAATTCGATTTACCTCCAGTTTTGGAGGTTTAAAGTCAATATTTTTTTCGAACAGGTCATCAAAATCAGCAATTGGCACCATTAATCGCAGAGCAATAACCTTGATAAACTCATATTCCATTTCACGAACTTCCTTGTCCGCTTTCGCAATTTTTACAAGGTCGGCAAGTATGCTCAGTTTTTCTTCCGTCTAATACCCCGTCTTGCTTTTCACTTTTGCTAACACTTTTCCAATAACAGCCCTAGCTTTCTCTGCTCCAATTGCTAATTGTCGGTCGAGTTCATCTGTATTTTCCATTAACTCATTAAATCGCACTCGTTCAGTTTTAAACTTTTCACAAATTAATTCAAACAGCGCTTGTTTTGAGTGTCCGTAACCATACCCAGGTGTCGCGTAATTAGTTTTCATTTCCTCAATTTGTGCATCGTTGGCAAGTAATTCGTAAAGCTTAAACGCATTGCAAGTTTTCCAATCTTTCGGCTCTTCGATAGGTGTGCTATCCGTTTCAATCTTCATAATTTGCTTACGAAGAGCCTTGTCAGAAAGAAAAATATCGATGAAGTTGTTATACGATTTACTCATTTTTTGCCCGTCTGTGCCAGGAACAATCATCACTCGCTCGTCATATAACCCCTCAGGAATAACAAACGTATCGCCATGAATATGGTTAAACGAAGACGCGATATCTCTCGTCATTTCGAGATGCTGTTGTTGATCTTTCCCTACAGGGACAAAGTTAGCATCATAGCCAATAATATCTGCAGCCATAAGCACGGGATACACAAATAAGCCTGCGTTTACATCAGATAACTTTTCTGATTTATCCTTAAACGAATGGGCGTTAGCGAGCATAGGAAAAGGAGCGTAGCAATTCAAAAACCAATTTAATTGACAGACCTCAGCCGCAACATCAGACTGACGGTAAAAGACATTTGTAGAAGTATCGAAGCCGAACGCTAACCAAGTTGCTGCTGTAGCGTAAGTGTTTTGCCTCAACTGTTCTCCGTCCTTAATTTGGGTTAACGAGTGAAGGTCGGCAATAAAGAAAAATGCCTCGTTTTCTTTCTTTTTTGAAAGCTCAATTCCAGGAATAATTGCGCCTAAAATGTTACCTAAGTGAGGTGTTCCCGTACTTTGTATGCCTGTTAATATTCTTGCCATAATCAGTAAATAAGCTCCAAAGGTATTGATTTGTTGGTGCTTATTTCAAAGAATTAACCACTTCATCGTAAGCCTTAGAGATGTTTGAAATGGTTTGTTTTAGTTGTTCTTGCTCTTTTCTCATGTTTTGAATTTCTAATTCACTAGCTGTTTCGCTCGATTTACTCAACTTTTTATTAAGGTCGTGTTGGCGCTTTTTATACTCGTTTTCTATATTTTCTAGCGCTTGTTTGGCAAACATCGACACATATTTATTACCTCCATCGATCCCAATGCCCTTAATAATATCAACCCCTTGATTTACGACTTCTAACGACCGCTCTCCAGCAAGGTAATACTCGTAATCATTAATGTAAGAAATGCGCGTGTAACCCTTTATTTGACCAGCGGAAGACACAAAAAATGCATTATGACTATCATCACCATAAGATGAATAGATGTAGCAAATGGTTTCGAGCACACCATCGTGTTTTTCGTTTTCGAACTGTTTACAATGCTCTAACCCGAGAGAATTATCGAGTTCTGTTAGGGCAATTAATGATTCTTCGAGTACGTAATACGAGCTGTCTTTTGTGCCGTTGATAAACAACTCTTTAAGGTCTTCTCCTTTAAATTCGTCTACCAATAATCCTATTGCTTTTGCTCGAACACTCGTATTTTTATCTGAAGACGCAATTGTAATGAGCTTGGTTTTTATCTGCGATTCGTGTGATGGAATTAATGTTTCAATGTTGTTTATAGCCAACTCTCGAATTCTCCAGAAAGAATCGTCTAACGCAGAAAGAACTGTAGCTGCCGCCAACGAATCTTTTCTGGCAACTTTTCCAAGGGTTTCAATCGCTTCATACCTGTCAAAGTAAAGTGGTGCGTTTTGATATTGAAAAGCCCATTCTCTAATTGATTTTTTATCGTTTTTTACGCAAAGCAACATTTTTTCTGCATCAACATTCACCAAATCGGGTTGTTGTGAAACGGTAAATGAAAATTCATTATATCGCTCTGTAATGAGAATAGATTCTCGCTGAATTTTTCCACTAACGTATAAATCCACCTGTAGAGAAAGCCGATAAACAGGAGTCTCTTCTCGGGTCTGTTTTTGTTCCACAACAATTTTTTGTGTTTTAGTTGAATCAACGTATTTGTATGTTATCAGTAAATCAGGGTGCCCCGATGATAAAAACCATTGGTTAAAAAACCAGTTTAAATCGCGGCCAGTAATTTCTTCGAAAGCGATTCTAAGGTCGTGAATTTCAACCGTTTGGTAGGCGTGTTTGATTAAATAATGTTGTAAGGAGGCATAAAATGCGTCCTCGCCAACTTCTTTTCGAAGCATGTGTAAAATTCGTCCTCCTTTTGCGTAAGAATGACTATCGAACATTTCTTCTTTATCATCAAAATAGTAACGAATCATGTCTTCTTGGGAGCTTTCCGACTCATAAATATAGTCTTTCAACATTTCCTGCAAATGATAATCTGCAGTCTCTCTGTTGTATTTGTGCTCCCTCCAAATGTACTCACCATAAGTGGCGAAAGATTCATTAAGTGGCAAGTTAGACCATGATTCGCACGTAACTAAATCGCCAAACCAATGATGAAATAACTCATGTGAAATAATGTCTTCGCTGTCTTCATCAATCATCTCACGAGCCGTTTGTTGCACAAAACCGCCATGAATTACAGCAGAAGTGTTTTCCATTGCGCCAGAAACGTAATCTCTTACCACAATTTGGTGATATTTTACCCACGGATAATTAACCCCCAAAACAGTTGAAAAGCACTCCAACATTTCGGGTGTTTTCCCGAAAATTTCCATCGCGTAAGGCTTATATTCTTTTTCCACATAATAATTAACCGCTATAGAATCTCTCCACGAGTCTTCTATAACAGAAAACTCGCCAATCGCCATCATAGCAAGATAAGGTGCGTGCGGTTTTTTCATTGCCCACACATCTGTGCGTGTTCCGTCACCGTTTTCGGTTTGATAAATCAGCTCTCCGTTCGAAAGAGTGAGGTATTTATCTCGTACTGTAATGGATATTTCTTGGGTCATTTTCTCGCTCGGAATATCAATTGTCGGAAACCAACAAGAGCTCGATTCGGTTTCACCTTGCGTCCAAATTTGAGATGGCTTCTCAGGGTCTTCGTTAAGCGGGTCGATAAAATATAAGCCCTTATCTGAAGTAATTGCTTCGCTTCCTCCGTGCTTTAACTCATTTGGTTTTGCGGTGTATTCAATATACAGTTTAAATGTGTCTTTTCGGGTGTATTCTTTGTCCAATTCAATAGCTATTTCAAGCCCATCGTAATCATACTCCAATTCTTTTACGCCTTCTTTATTTTGTAGTGCGATTACATGTATGTCGAATCCCTTTGCGTCAAGAATCAGCTTATTTGTAGGATAAAACCATGGAATGAATAAAAGTTCGGCTCTGCCGTTTAGGTATTGCTTTTCCCAATTGAAACTCACTTCAAGTTTAGTGTGTAGCAAATCTAAAAAATGCGTTTCGGTAGGCTGATAAGGAGTTTTATAACTTGCGGAAATACTGATTGTATCTAATGAAACGGTATTTTCAATCGCGTTTTCGGTTGTTTTTTGAGTAGCACAACCCGAAACAATCAATACCAAAAATGCGATTCTTAATCCGTTTTTCATGGAAGGTAGAATAAGCATCAATATTACGTTAAATTTTCTATTGATGCCACGCCACGCTAACTTTTTAAATAATTCGCATGATTAGACAATCAACTTTTTATATTTGTGATATGTATAAGGCGATTTCTGGAGATAAAAGTTTTAAAATTGAGTTTGTAAACGGAGAAATTAACTCTGGAAAACTAAACGAGGTCTCGCTCGAGTTAGACATCGATAAAGAAAACAAGACTAGATTGCACATCATTAGAAACAACAAAACATACATTGCCGATGTGCTAAAAGCAGATTACGAATCCAAAACTTTTACCATAAAGGTAAATGGCTCTAAATACGAAATAGCCGTAAAAGACCGCATGGACGAACTGCTTAAAGAAATGGGAATGGAGGGAATGGCAGAGCAAAAAATATCTGACATTAAGGCGCCCATGCCTGGTTTGGTTTTAGATATTATGGTTGAACCTGGACAAGTTGTTTCGAAAGGAGATGCGGTTATGATTTTAGAAGCGATGAAAATGGAAAACAGTATTAAATCCCCTACCGATGGAACAGTAAAATCAATTGGCATTAATAAAGGAAATGCGGTTGAAAAAAATGAAATTTTAGTAACTTTCGAATAAATCAAACAAAAATAAAATCATGAATAAATATTTATCAATTGCAGTTCTATCAATCATTTTAACTTCTTGCGGAGGAGAACCAAAAGAAAAAGCACAAGAGGAAACAACTAAAATCGAAGAAAAAGTATGCACCTACTCGTATAACAACGAGAGTACTGAAGTACGGTGGACGGCTTACAAACACACTTCAAAAACCCCTGTTGGCGGTCAATTTGATTCGTTTGAAACTGTTGCAGGAAATACCTCAGTATCCGCAATGGAGTTGTTAACTTCATTAGAAATGACTGTTGATGTTCCGACAATTAACTCTAAAGACACTGCTAGAGATAAAAAATTGCTCGCTTTCTTTTTCGATATCATGGCCAATACCGGGACCATTGTAGGAAAAGTAAAATCAGCAACAGAAACGACAGGTGTTATAACCATGAAAATGAACGATGTAGAACAAGATGTTGACTTTGAATATTCTGTGGGCGAGGACAATAAATTAGAATTAAAAGCGACAATTGATGTGTTAAATTTTCAAGGAGACGATGCGTTAGCTTCTCTTGGCAAAGCTTGTGAAGCAAAACATACAGGTGGCGATGGAGAAGTTAAATTATGGTCAGAAGTTGCCCTTTACATTACAACTCAACTAGAAAAAACATGTGAGTAGTTCTCCTAGCCTTAAAATTATTTATAAAAAGCGATGAAATTCATCGCTTTTTTTATTTGTTCGCCCGTAAGATATATTTCCTTAAAATACAGTTTAAAAAAGGAAATATATTACTTTTTTCTGCGCTAAGCACGTAAGAATTGAAATAAAACAAGTTTGTTAAACCGCAAAAGCGCTACATCTTTGTATTGTTAATTTAGATTATTCAAGTTCTTATAATAAGAAGGTTATTGCAACCTTTGCTCCTGGTTTGAGAAAAAGACTCCGTTTGGGGTCTTTTTTTTGTGCTAAATTTAGAGCTGCTCACCTTCCTGTTTTGCTCTTTAACCAAGAGTTGTAATTTAAAATGTCGCTATCGCCTGCCTCTTCCGTTTCCATAGAAAGAGTAAGACCCTTAATTTGTTTTAATAACCCCTTATCTGTGGTAAGGTTTTGAGAATATATCATCTTTTTCAAAATATCAAGCATTTCTCGTTGTCGGAAATAAGACACGTCTCGTAGCAACGCGCTGTATTGTTTTCGCAATACCCCAATTTGATATTCCACGAAGTCGTGATCGTTTTGCTCGAATCGAACAATTAACTCGGCAATGGCAATCTTCATTTTAAATGCTTCATCAAGACTTGCGTAGCGATCATCTAATTTTAACTTAATAACACACCTATTCGCTAACTTATATTCCTTTTTATCAAAATATTGAAGCGCCAAATTAAGGTTAAAAATTATCCTTGAATGAGGAATAACTAATGTTATTTTATCATTAGTAATGGCTTCTTTAAGTATACTAATAGCTTGATCTTCGTCTGTTTCGGAATAGTTATTTACTAACGTATTGTAATAATAGAATAAATATCTATCATGTAAAAAGCCATTAAACTCTGACATTGCTTCTTTAAGCTTTTCAGCATATTCGAGGGAAGTTTTATGTTTTTTGTTTTTAAATAAAGCGTTAGATAAATACGTAAGCATTTGAAGTTTGGTGTCGTGATTGTTTTTGGTAAACAAGTTTTCTTCTGAAAACTCCTTTAAGGTTAAAAGTAGATATTCTTCCAGAGATTTATAATCGTGCTGTTGAAGCAAAATTCTACTTACCGCATGATAAATTCTAAATCGAAGTTGAGGTGTTTCCTTTATATCAACCGATTGCGAAAAATCATCAATCGTTTTTTGAAGCAGTTCAATTATTTGATAATTCTGTTGTGAGAAATTTTGTGACAGTTTTATACGATAAACTAAAACTGCTAAAATATCGTCAATTTCACGTAAGCGATTTAGTCTTATTCTGTTGTCCTTTCTCTTTTCGATATACTGCTCGGGGTTTATCGACAATGTTTCTTGCGAAAATCGAATATAATCGCTGTAAATAATATCGAGCAACTCGTAGCTCGATACTTCTAACGCTCTTTTTTCTGCTTTTTTTAAATAGTTGTAGGTGAGCTTTTCGTTTCCTTTTGCTTGGTAATGCCGTGAAAGAGTAATAAGAAAAAGTGCTTGATTAAACTCTGACGAGTGATAATACTGAAGCGTAATACTTTTATTTATATCATCTTGTAAGCGGTTTTTTAAGCGATAAAATGCGTTTTTACTTTCAGAGTCATAAAGTGTATCAAATATCTTATTTTCTTGATGTTTTGGGTAGTGTTTTCTTGCGTAATCGAACAGTTCCACATCTTTTCTTGCGGTCTTTGTTGTGGTTCTGTTTAAGAAGATTTTAAGGTGCCGAACCTCCTCCTTATTTAGGCTATTTATTAGTTCGTAAAGCATATTTTTTGTTTGAACAGGTAAGAAATATACAACAATATGTGTTTAGTTCGAACATTTAGCTTTATTTTCACGTTCAAATTGTTTTACCCTTGAAAAAAATTGTCACCATATCATACCTCTTTTGCTGTTTTTTGGCTGGGTTTTCACAAACTCCAGTAATAGGAATTGGTGAAATTGGTATTACAGGGCTTCCCGAAGTCGTTTATGTAAATCAAACCATAAGTTTTAGAGTAAATATCCAAAACAAGGGGGTGGTAAACATAATTGATAGCGTTAATGGCGCCATAAACATTTTTGCCGCAACCATTCAGGGGCAACAAATTCAATACATTGGTGCTCAGTCCGTCATCATCGATACCCTGTTTTCTGGAGACACTCTTAGTGTTGACTTAACTTTCCCTGTTGATACTAGCATTGCTCCTCTTTCTATGGGGGGCAATACTGTTGTGGTTTGGCCAGCTGCTTTTGGTGTTCTAACCTCTGATTCTGTTTTTCAAACGTTTACTATTATCCTGCCCCCCGATACTATTGGTTTTAATTCTAACTTACCGACAAGTTTTCCAGACACGGCAGAATACGGAACGACAGATTCGATGATTTTTTATATTGAAAATAAAAGAACCTCGACTTACTCGGGCACCATTGAACTGCATCATTTGGTAATATCTGACAGCACAGGAGCCCTCGTTACACAGGTTGATACCAATACGCTAAACAACATTACTCTGGCGAGCTTAGAAAGTAGAAGAGTTGCGATGCCACAAGATTTCGAAAATCCGCAATACCGCATGGGAGGAAATACGGTTGTTGTTTGGCCTGCGAATGATGATATGGTAACGGCAGATTCAATTTCTGGGCGAGTTACTGTGGTGATTATTAACGCAATTGATGGCCCAAAATGGGAGGGCAGCGAAAGCATTAAATTGTTTCCTAATCCTACACAAAATTTCCTTCAAATTGAGTTTGAAAGTAGTTTAATCATACAGTCTGTTCTCGTTACCAACGAACTGGGGCAAACCATTTTGGAAACAAAGCAAACGCATTTTGATGTTTCTAATTTCCTAAAAGGAGTTTACTTTATTACTGTTGATTTTGGAGAAGAAAAACAACGAACGTATAAATTCCTGAAACAGTAGTCCCTTCTTGTTAACTCTAAATTTATTATTCGCAAGGTCTTGTAATATGCTTCGGAAAAGTTACTTTTGTGTTATGGTCGCGTGGCCGAGTGGCTAGGCAGTGGTCTGCAACACCATCTACAGCGGTTCGAATCCGTTCGCGACCTCAAAAACCCTTGAAATTCAAGGGTTTTTTTATTTTGCAATTGTCATAAGACAATAATTTCTGGTCTTAAGGTTCTAAGTCTAATAATAATGAGCCACCAGGGTGATGCCTTGGTTCATTCTCAAAATAGGGATATTCGATTCGTGACAAATACAATCCATTTGGTTTTGCAAGTCTTTTTCTTTTCTCATTTCGTTCTCCTTGCAAGATTTTATCAAATTCAACAATGGACAATCGACCCGTTCCGATTTGCAACAGATAATATACTATTATCCGAATCATGCCATGCAAAAATCGATTAGCAGTTATCGTAAACCGGAGTCGGTCAGTAGCTTTATTGGTAAATAAAGCTGCATTAGTAACCTCACACAATGTATGCTTGTAGATGTGTGGTCGCCTACATAGGGCCTTAAAGTCTTGTTGTCTGAGCACTAATTTGACGGCTTTGTTCATCGCATCTAAATTTAGTTTGTCGAGCTGATAGAAAGAACTACAATTACTCAGTAAAGCGTCTTTAGTTAAGTGGATGAAATAATCATAGGTGCGAAACGTGGCGTCATATCTTGCGTGTTGATCTTTCGTTACTTCCAAAACCTGATAAACTGAAATGTCATCAGGTAGGTTTTTGTTTAGCCGAAACTTTAAATCAAAATCCAATGATTGGTCTAGGTTTATATGTGCATAATACTGGCTAGCGTGAACCCCCGCATCTGTTCGTCCGCAACCAAAAGCAGTAATTTTTTGTTTAAAGATTCTCTTCAATTCCGTTTCAATTGTTTCTTGAACAGTGACAACCTCTGGCTGGAATTGCCATCCGTGATATTTGCTGCCGTTAAATCCAAGGTGTAAAAAGTATCTCATAAATTTCCAGTCAAAACTAACCAATAATACTGCTAAGTATAGGGAATGCTACTAAACCGGAAAAGCCAACATCTCTCCCATGCCAATCGTAAATAGCCAACAACCATATACGCTATGTTCAAGACTTACCAGTAGATACGATTGGTTTTTGGAGTATGAATAATTGAAAAGCAATCCTCCAATAAACGTAATTATTAACACCATGCTGTTGCCAAACATTAAATGTGCAAGCGAAAAAAGTAACGAATTATACAGCACGAAAACAAAATGCGTTCCGAACAATAGCCGATAACGATTATAGAAAAATACGCGGTAAATAAACTCTTGTGGAAAGGCTGAAAACAAAGTATAAAATAAACAAATTCCTAACCAGAGTACCGGCTTTGTTATTGGTACTTTAAACAAAAGACTCGCGTCAGCAAAGTAAGTGTAAGAGCTAGTAGCAACCAATACAAGAACAAGACTAATCAAAGAAGATTTTTTTGCTTCAGCAGAAAAAACCTTACTGAATATCCGTTTTGATAATAGCCCTACTTTTTTGGAAATATAAAGTATATATACTATTCCCAAAAGAGTTGCACATGCCTTAATCCACAAGGGAATATCGAGGCTCAAAGAAATTGGAATTACAACAAATAGAAGGCTTAATTCTCCCCAGAGATATAAACGGTAATTGCTATTGTTTGATTCCATTCACCCAAACGCCTTTGGTAACAATTCCGTCAACAGATTTTTGTTTTCCCTTTCCGTGTGGTTTTCCGTTGGCAAACAAACCTGTGTATTTTGACCCATCGGCATAAATAATAGTGCCTCGTCCGTTGGGTTTGTTATTGTCGAATTTGCCATCGTAAAGGTCTCCGTTTTTCCATCGCATGGTACCCGTGCCCTCTTGTATGTCTTCTTTCCATTTGCCCTGATATACATTTCCGCTTCTCCAACTCATGGTGCCTTTTCCATCTCGCATTCCGTCTTTCCAATCACCAGAATACACGCTGCTGTCTTGGTAAATCATGGTGCCTTCCCCATTAAAATTACCTTTTAATACGTAGCCCTCATAACTAACGCCTCCCCCTAAATTTATTATTTGCCATTCGGCTTCTACACTCGTTCCTGCATCACCAGATGCCGTAGGACCTTGAGCATATGTAGAGACAATTAAAATGAATGCCAATATCGTTGAAAAAATCGTTTTCATCCGACAAAAATACAATGAACTGTGTGATTAATGTTTCTTTGCTTTGTGAAAGTCAGATTAATTTTCTTTGCTCTAGTTTTAATTATCTTGGGTCTGGTTATTGGGAGTTGTTTTAATAAAGATTCGACCATAATGGTAGGCGGAATTCAGGTAAACGAAGCTGACCAAACCACATGGACGAACACGCTAAAAAAAGCAGGCTTTAACACCGTTGAAGTAACCGTTTATGCGATGCAAGGAGATTGGGATAGTGATAATTTTTGGTTTCATGAAAAAGATACTGCAATCGCAACTGAAATTAGAGCTGCAAAAGCCGAAGGGTTAAACGTAGTTTTAATTCTCCGCTTGGCGGCAGACCACGCTTATCCAAACAACAAGTTTTTATGGCACGGAATGATTATGCCAAAAGATAGAAAAACACTCGAAAGTTGGTTCGCGAAATATGCGATATATTTAGACTTTTGGAGCAAATTTGCTGAAAAGGAAGGTGTCGATGTGCTGGGAATCGGTAGCGAAATGAATGTCTTAACAACGACTATCCAAATCGACTCTTTGTTGCCGCTAGAAGAGTTTTACTTAAACGATACCACTCAACTAGAATACAACAAACGGTTCTTGTATTTCAAGAATCAAATTCCCCACGAACACCTATGGGTTGGTGGAAAAGAGAAATACACTTCAGTAAAAAAATATTTGACTGACCGAAGTGAAACACAGAAAAAATGGGCGGAACAAACTTGCTTTTATAAAGAAAACGATTCCCTAAATAAAGTCAATTCTAGGGCTGCGTTTCTAGACGAAAAATGGCGAGAGTTAATTGCAAAAACGAGACAAACTTATTCTGGTAAACTAACCTATGCTGCAAACTTTGACAACTATCAATATGTTTCATTTTGGGATGATTTAGATTTTATAGGCATTAATGCATATTTCAAACTAAAAGACATTGACAAAGAAACATCTGAAGAAGTATTTACCAATTCGTGGATGGAAATATTGGACACGATTACCTCATTCAAAAAACAACATGATTTTACGCAGCCTGTTCTTTTTACTGAGCTAGGATATACTTACAAAAATAACTGCACCGTTGAGCCTTGGAATAGCCATGGTTTTTCTGTTTTGGGAGAAGATTCAACAGATTATAAGCTCTACATCTGGGGCAACGAACCTGATAATTACAAGGAAAGAATACTTGCTGTAAAATCTTTAAGAAAAGCCATTGAGGTAACCAACTTCGATTTTGCAGGGGCGTTGTATTGGAAATTCTCTACGCATGATTATCACAAAGAAGAAGCATTTATGCTGCACGTAAGTGAAGAAATGACAGATTCTTTACAAGATGAGTTGGTGAAGTTTGCCATTTTGCCATTGGCGCGATAAATACTGCTTCGCTTACTTTGAAAAAGTACAGTGCGTTCAGGTGCTGTTTAAACCCTCGCCCCAAACACCCTTTACTTCGGCTGACTCAGCATAAACTGGCTTAGGTATTAACAGATGTGAGGTCAATTCCCCTAACCCCTTTCTCCAAAGGGGAACGTTAGACTCTAGCGCCTATAACACAGACATCGTCAACTTGTTCGAGGTCACCTTTCCAGTTTTGGAATGTTTCGGTAGGTTTTTCGTATTGCTCTTGCATGGTGGAAAAAACGGTCTAAAGTGAGCGCCTAAAAAAGAAGATTATTTATTAGCTATTATGTCCGTTTGAAAATGAACTACCCCGAGGCAGAGCCATCGAGGAATTCATCAGACTAAATAAATCACTAAATTTGGACAATAATAATGGCTAATAATTACAAATCTTCGCCAGCAAATTTAGGTGGTCCGTTTCCACCGATAAGGGGTGGTCAATATGGCCATTTTTTCCATGTTATGCAGCGGCCTTGAATTAATAGTGTGCACGGCTCGTGCGCGCTACTGTTTTCTTAGGTAAATCTGCTCACTGGTAAATGGGCGGTAATCTGCCTTTTTATTATTGTACTGGCAGAGTTTTTCAAGTTTTACCCCATAAATTTGAGATATTTCCCACATGGTTTCGCCTTTTCTTGCGGAGTGAATGTCTTTCTTCGATTTGTTTTTCTTTGGCTGCAGATAAACGATATCGCCCGCCTTGGGCTTCTGGTCCTTTTCTCGCTCATTGTATTTCATGATTTGCCATAGCCCCATTTCGTTTTCTTTCGCTATTTTGTAATAGCTGTCTCCGTGTTTTGCTATTACAAACTTGATTTTATTTTCATGAAATTGTACTAATGGTTTAGGTTCTTTTTCAGGTATTTTTTCGATTGTTTTAACTTCTTTTTGCTTTGCTTTTTTATCAATCGATGGCATTTTTCGAACCTTGTCGTATTGGCTTAAATTATTGTCCTCGATAAGCTTAATTAACAAGTTCGCATATTTCGGATTGGTTGCATATCCAGCCTTTTTCAATCCTTTTGCCCAGTTTTTATAGTCGCTCGCTTTATAATTAAAAAGGAAGGCGTATCGTGTTCTTGTTCTTAAAAATTCCGAGTGATCCTTGTACGAACGATACGCTGAATAATACTTTCTAAAACATTCGTCTGCCGTATCATCGTCTTGGTAAAAGGTTGGACCGTTCCACCCGTTATGACATTTAATGCCGAAATGATTGTTCGCATATTTAGCTAAAGCGCTATTTCCGTTATCACTTTCTAAGATTCCCTGAGCTAGCGTTATACTTGCTGGAATACCATTTACTAGCATTTCTCGGATTGCCTCGTCTTTGTATAATTCAATATATTCAGCCCTAGATTGTATGCGCTCAGCTGGCTGAGAATAACTTGTCGCTGTTAAAAAAATGAATGATATGAGTACGAAATTTTTCATGCGAAGCAAATGTAATTGCGAAGAGAATAAGTTAATGCTCCCCCTGAAAACGTTATTCACAATCAATTTTTAAAAAGATTGTATGCTTGTTTATCGAAACCGAGAATCGCGGCTCTTTTAAAAACAGCTTCGTTAGCTTTTAATAAAAACGATATTATCGTGATAGTTATCAGGTAACTCGTCTACCCGTCTTAAACCAAATGGCCAACTCTTCGGAAGATACGCCTTAAACCCCAGGTTTATAACATACTGATAGATCTCTTTTGCTGTGTAGCCTGCCGCAATACAATTATCTTCTACGATTTCCATAATTATAATTAACTCGTTGGAGTTATCGATAATTTTTTTCGCCCCTTTAAGAAAATCGAATTCAGCTCCTTCGATATCAACCTTAATTAAATCTACGTTTTTGATGTTTTTTTCCTCACAATATTGATCAAGCGTCTTTACCTTTATCTCTACCTTATTGCCCGATTTGGAGTTTTTATATATGCTCGCTGTTCCCGTATTTTGCAAGTTATACGTTAATGTAAAAGTTCCTTCTTTGTCTGATAGTCCAAATGGGTTTAACGTTATCTGGTTTGATGGGTTTGATGTTAGGTTTTTTGTCAAGGTTTCGAACGTTGAAGGATTTGGCTCAAAACAATGAATGTGATGTTCAACTCCCTCTAGCGCTTTATCGATCGTAAATGTGTAAAACCCAATATTTGTTCCAACATCAACGCAGGTGAGTGGTTTGTTTTTAGTTTTACTAAGTAAGCTTAATAAATGTCTGATCGTGTTTTTCTCATAAAAATCATAAAAAAAAATTTGTTTCATTTGGTACTCTTCTAAATCAAGGTTATAAGTAACTCCTTGCTTATTTGTGTACTTCAAAAACCTTTCGTACTTAGAAAGATTAATAAACTTGATTAACCTGTTTTTAAATAAATCTAAAGGAAAGTACCTAAGATAACTGAGTAACAAACTGCTCATTTTTTAAAATTATAAATGAAATTTAGCGTCAAATGTAAAACTATTTAAAAGAAGTTGGCGGAGAGCAAAGGCACAAAAGAAGTTAAGCGTTTTATTGATTACAAACTTGCTCCGTAACGATTGTTATATCCTTCAATTCCTTGTAACCCCCCGGTGTGTACCATAATTACTGTTGACCCTCTTTTAAAGTAGTCCTTCTTTGCTAAATCAACAATGCCAAAAGCCATTTTACCAGTGTAAATTGGGTCAAGCGGAATTCCCGTTTCGGCCCTAAACGATTTGATAAAATCTTCAATTTCTACACTTCGTCTGGCATAGCCGCCAAAGTGATATTCAAATGAAATATGCCAGTTATTTCTTTTGACTTTTTCGAACTGTTGAACAACTTCCGTTAATTTATCCTCGCCCTTAAGGGCAGAAAACCCGATTGCATACTGGTTTTTCTCTATGCTGTTCACAATGCCAGAAAAGGTTGTTCCTGTTCCTAAACTGCAACAGACATAGTGGAAATCAATGTCTATTTCTTTACCAATTTCTTCGCTTCCTTTTACGCCCACAGTGTTCGCCCCCCCTTCGGGAATGATATAAACATCACCAAACTGTCGGCTGAGCTTTTCCAGATATTCTGAGGTGTCTTTTAGCTTATAGTCTTCCCTTGAAACAAAATGGAGGCGCATTCCACTTTGTTTTGCCAAACTTAAAGTTGAATTGTTTTTTGAAGTTTCTTCTCCTCGAATAATGCCAATTGTTTTAAATCCTTCTTTTTTTCCTACAGCTGCGGTAGCGGCAATATGATTTGAAAAAGCTCCGCCAAAAGTTAAAATGGCATCAATGTCTTGACTTCTTGCCTCCTCTAAATTATATTTGAGTTTTCGCCATTTGTTTCCTGAAATTTCGGAGTGAATTAAATCATCTCGCTTAACGTAAAACTTAATTTCTTTTTCCTTAAAAACAGGATGGTAAATTTGCTGAAGAGGGGAAGGTATTTGAAATACTTCCACCTTTATTTTAAAGGTGTATCCTTCAAAACATCAACCAAGAAGTCCCAAAATTTTTGGACAGTATCAATCTTTACTTTTTCGTCTGGAGAGTGAGGGTTTCTAATTGTTGGACCAAAAGAAATCATATCAACACCTGGTAGTTTTTCTCCTAATATTCCACATTCCAAACCAGCATGGCATGATTGAACTTTTGGGTCTTCATTAAAAGTGATTTTGTATTTATCGACCATCAAATCCAAAATTTCTGAATTAGGATTTGGCTCCCATCCGGGGTATGAACCAGTGTGTTCAACTTCACAACCCATCAATCCAAAAGCAGAACCCACCGTATATGCGATATCCATTTTAGCAGAATCAACCGAACTGCGCTGTAAGCTCTGTGTGACAAACTCTCCCTCTTTTACGATTACCCTAGACAAAGAAGAAGAAGTTTCTACTAAGGCTGGAATTGCCAAACTCATTCTATAAACTCCGTTATGAACGCTTCTAATCGCCTTTCCAATCTTATACACATCATTGGCACACATAACCAATTCAGGCATTTCTGCAGGTTCAATTGTGATTTGAATGTTAGGGTCGGCTAATTTTTGTTCTGCCTTTATTTCGGAAGCACGTTTTTCAAACTCTTGAAGGTATGTGTCACTATTAATAGTAATGGTTGCAAACGATTCTCTAGGAATGGCGTTGCGTAAGCTTCCTCCGTTAATTTCTGAAAATCTCAACCCAAAGTCTTGGCAGTTCCACGTTAAGCGATTCATAATTTTATTGGCATTTCCCCTGCCTAGGTGAATATCCATTCCCGAATGTCCTCCTCTTAATCCGCTTACGGAAATTTTATATGCCTTTCCTGTTGCTGATTCGGTTTTGTATTTATACTTCGTGTTTGTATCAATTCCTCCTGCGCAACCAATCGAAAACTCATCATCATCTTCGGTGTCGAGATTCAATAAGATTTGACCCTTCAAAATACCTTTCTCTAGACCAAAAGCGCCTGTCATTCCGGTCTCTTCGTCAATCGTAAAAAGGGCCTCTAGTGCCGGGTGAGGAATATCTTTCGACTCTAATAAACTCATAATAGCCGCAACGCCCATTCCGTTATCCGCACCTAAAGTTGTCCCGTTCGCTGTTACCCAGCCATCATCAATCAACATCTCGATTCCTTGAGTATCGAAATCAAAGTTAGTGTCTGCATTTTTTTGATGAACCATATCTAAATGAGACTGGAGAATAACTGTTTTTCTATTCTCCATTCCTGCTGATGAAGGCTTTTTGATGATTACATTTCCAACAGGGTCAATGTACGTTTCTAAGCCTAAGTTCTTGCCAAAGTTTTTAGCAAATTCAATTACTCTCTCCTCTTTTTTTGATGGTCTTGGAACATCGTTTAAATCTGAAAAGTTCTTCCAAACTTGCTTTGGCTCTAAATCTCTTACTTCCATGGTTCTTAACATTCGTGCGAATATAGTTATTAGTTAAAAGTTGGTTGGTTTATCAGGTTGAAAGGTTTTGATAATAACTACATTCGTAAACGTGAAACTGTGTATTGCCGAAAAACCTAGTGTAGCTAAAGATATCGCCCATATTCTTGGAGCGGGAACACGAAAAGACGGTTATTATGAAGGGAACGGTTATTGGGTCTCTTGGACTTTCGGACATCTCTGTACACTAAAAGAACCTAATGATTATGATGCATTTTGGAAACAATGGTCGTTAGAGTCGTTACCGATGATTCCTGCCAAATTTGGAATTAAACTAAAAAACAACAAGGGCGTAAAAAAGCAGTTCAAAACCATTGAAAAATTAGTTCAACAATGTGATGAAGTTATAAACTGCGGTGATGCTGGTCAAGAAGGCGAACTGATTCAGCGATGGGTACTTTCATTAGCAAAATCAACCAAACCGCTATCTCGTTTATGGATTTCCTCGTTAACTGAAGAAGCAATAAAAGAGGGGTTTAACAACCTTAAGCCGGGCGAAGACTACGACCGTTTATATGCCGCAGGAATGTGTCGCGCGGTTGGTGATTGGATGCTCGGCATGAATGCGACAAGGCTGTTTACTTTAAAATTTGGAGGAAAAGGGCAAGTGCTTTCCGTGGGGCGAGTCCAAACACCCACATTGGCAATGATTGTTGATCGTCATCATGAGATTGAGAGTTTTGTCTCCGAAACATACTTCGAATTAAAAACTGTTTATCGCGATGTTCTTTTTTCTTGCACGAAAGGGAAAATTAAAACAAAAGAAAAGGGTGAGGAGTTAATTCAATCCATTCATGGTTCCGAATTTATTGTCGACTCTTACGAACAAAAAGAAGGAAAAGAGCTTCCGCCAAAACTATTTGACCTTACCTCAATTCAAGTAGAGTGCAATAAGAAATTTGGCTTGTCTGCTGAAAACACCTTGAATTTGGTCCAAAAACTTTACGAGAAAAAATTGGTTACTTACCCAAGAGTCGATACAAATTATTTGTCAGATGATATTTACCCGAAAATCAAAGGAATTCTCGAAAAACTGACTCCTTATAAACAGTTTACAGACAAAATTCTTGGAAAGAAAATTCGTAAATCGAAAAAGGTTTTCGACAATAAAAAAGTAACCGATCACCACGCCATTATCCCAACAGGGCAATACCCAAGCAGCCTAACTCTGGATGAAAAAAAGGTTTACGATATGATTTCGAGGCGGTTCATTTCCGTCTTTTTCCCTGACTGCAAGGTGAGCAACACAACAGTTGTTGGGTTAGTAGATGTGTTGAAATTTAAAGCTACTGGTAAGCAAATTCTAGACCCGGGCTGGAGAGAACTTTACCAATCAAAAGGAGATAACACGACAGGAGATGATGTTATGCCCTCATTCGAAAAAGGAGAACGGGGAACTCACAAACCTCAGCTTCAAGAGAAGCATACTGCCCCACCTAAATTTTATTCAGAAGCATCTTTGCTTCGGGCAATGGAAACGGCTGGAAAACAAGTTGATGATGATGATTTAAGGGAGCTCATGAAGGAAAACGGCATCGGTCGCCCCTCTACTCGGGCAAACATTATTGAAACATTGTTCAGAAGGAAATACATCGAACGTCAGAAAAAGAGAATTGTAGCCACACCGACAGGAATTGACCTAATAGGAAAAATTAGCTCTGACTTGCTTAAGTCTGCCGAACTAACTGGGCTTTGGGAAAAGAAACTAAGAAACATCGAAAAAGGAACGTTAGATACAAATACCTTTAAAGCTGAGCTCAACCAAATGGTAACCGAGTTGGTTGCGGATGTAATATTAAATAGACAAAAATCCGCTCCCCCTACTTGTCCTAAGTGCAAAAAAGGACTTATCGCAACAGGTAAAACCGCTTGGGGTTGTTTGGAATATAAAAACGGATGCGATTTTAAAATTCCCTTTGTTATAAGGGGGTTAAACTAACTCCAAAAGAGGCCGGGAGCTTATTGAAGACAGGAAAAACTGCAGAAAAATATTTGATTGACGAGGAGGGCGGTGTACCTAGGAAGATTTTACTGTCTTCTTTTTGCTAATTAACTTCGAAAAGTTTTGTTGCTCGGTTTATCGATTATTCTCCAACCAGAAAGAACAACTATCTAATTAAACCCAGCCCGATATTCATTTCTAAACCATAGCTATAAATTTTATCTGCTTGGTTTTCAGCAATATTGGCTTAATAGACAAAACGTATCACCACCATCCAATGCAAAGTCATAGTAAAGAAATTCTAAAGTCTCTGTAGCCGCAACAAACCATACTTTTTTTACAGAATCTTCCCTCACCGCCCCTTCATAAGTCGAATTTTCATAGGCAAACGAAGAGTCTTGCAACAAGCCCCCAAACGGGCCATAATCGCCATAAAGTTTAGCGTATTCAATTCCGTCAATAAGCGTATCACCAACAAGGGCAAAATGGCTTGTTGTACACTCCGGTTCCGGCTCCCATACCGTAGCGGCACAGCTAAATTCCACATTCCATCTAGCGCTATCTGAAGGGAACGGAAAATACTCTTGAGCACAGATTCCAACTGGCATTGATAGCAACAAAACTAAACAGAACCTAAATATGTTATTCATTCTATACAAATATAGCCAATTCCAACTGAATAGTGTTTCTTTGAAACGTG
Source organism: Flavobacteriales bacterium (assembly GCA_016763645.1). GTDB lineage: Bacteria > Bacteroidota > Bacteroidia > Flavobacteriales_G > NORP312 > NORP312. The sequence continues at coordinate 1,955 of JAESTK010000154.1, read as the reverse complement.
AACCCAGAACTAAAATTGAAGATTGATGCACTACCAAACGAGCCTGGTATTTATCAATATTACGATAGTAATGGGGTGTTAATATATGTTGGGAAAGCAAAGGCGCTAAAAAAACGTGTTAGCTCTTATTTCGTAAAAGGGAGGCACGACAGCACTAAAACACTTTTTTTGGTTCGTAAAATTACGGATGTAAAATACATTATCGCAAATTCGGAATTGGAGGCGCTGCTGCTCGAAAATTCACTAATAAAAAAACATCAACCCAAGTATAACATTCAGCTTAAAGACAGTAAAACCTACCCTTGGATTTGCATTAAAAAAGAGCGTTTTCCGAGAATTTTCAAAACAAGAACCGTAATTAAAGACGGGTCGGAATATTACGGTCCTTATGCTTCGGTTCGTATGTTGCGTGCCGTAATGGAATTAACAGTCGCGGTTAGTCAAATTCGGAATTGCAATTTCAATTTATCTAAAGTAAACATAGAAAAAGGCAAGTTTAAAAAATGCTTAGAATTTCATTTAGGAAACTGTCAAGCGCCTTGCGAAGGGTTACAATCGGAAGCTGATTACAATGACTTTGTTGATTCTGTTCGTGATGTAATAAAAGGTAATTTACCAAGAATTACCAAGAAGCTGAAAGAGAAAATGCTGGTACATGCATCAAGCCTCGAATTTGAAAAGGCGGAAATGCTCAAACAAAAAATTGAGTTGGTTGAGCGGTTTCAAAGTAAATCTGTGGTTGTTACCCCGACCATGAAAAACGTAGAAGTTTATTCTATTGTTACGGACGAAAAAAGTGCATTCGTAAATTTTATGAAAGTAAATAACGGTGCTATAATTCAAGGACATACAATTGAGTTAAAAAAACGATTAGACGAAACGCCAGAGGAACTTCTCGCTTTTGCGATAATGGATTTAAGAACTCGTTTTTCGTTAACCGCTCATGAGATTATCGTTCCTTTCGAAATATTGCAATTCGATAAAACCGTTCGGTTTATTATTCCCCAACGAGGGGACAAAAAAGCACTACTCGATTTATCTACAAAAAACGCTAAGCGGTTTCGTTTCGAAAAAGAAAAGCAACTCGTCAAACGCAATCCAACAAGGCGAACGGATAGAATTCTAGAGCTAATTCAAAAAGATATGCGTTTACAAGAATTGCCTGTTCATATCGAATGTTTCGATAATTCTAATTTTCAAGGAACAAATGCTGTCTCGGCTTGTGTTGTGTTTAAAAACGCTAAGCCCGCTAAACGAGAATATCGTCATTTTAACATCAAAACGGTTGTTGGCCCCGATGACTTTGCTTCTATGGAAGAGGTGGTTTATCGAAGATATAAACGCTTAAAGGATGAAAAAAAATCATTGCCCCAGTTGATTATTATAGATGGTGGAAAAGGACAATTAAGCTCTGCTTTAGCTGCTTTAGAAAAATTAAATCTAAGAGGAAAAATCGGAATTGTTGGCATCGCAAAAAAACTAGAAGAAATCTACTTCCCCGGAGATTCTGTTCCTATTTATATCGACAAGCGTTCTGAGTCTTTAAAAGTAATTCAACACCTTAGAAACGAAGCACACCGTTTCGGAATTACACATCACCGAAACAAGCGCTCGAAAGGCGCTTTAAAAACAGAACTTAATTCAATCCCTGGAGTTGGTGAAAAAACGGTGAAAGATTTATTAAGAGAATTTAAATCCGTTAAACGAGTTAAAGAAGCTTCTGAAAAAGAAATAGCCCACGTTGTTGGACAATCGCGGGCCATTTCTATTCTTAATTATTTTAAGAAATAGCTATTTAACAATCCCGTCCTAAACGATAAAAAAGTTTAAAAAAATAGAGAGTTAATTTTAAGTATCTCAAATTACCTTTGAGTTGCACCACAAAAAACGCCCTCTCTACGTCAAACATAACATTATTTGGTCAAATAATTCAAAAGCTAGACCGTTCAATTTTT
>JAESTK010000153.1 GCA_016763645.1 Flavobacteriales bacterium | reverse complement strand
TGTAGCTGGAAATCCAGCTACGATTAAAAAAGATGTTACTGAGAAAATGCTCAATTGGAAAACCAAAGGGACTGCTTTATACCAAGCGCTGCCTAAAGAGCTTCATAAAACATTGAAAGAGTGTGAACCGTTAACTTCTCCCGCAAAGTTCAAACCAAAACAAGAGTCGTTGTACGCTACCTGGAACGAAATTAAGAATAGCTAATCTAGAGCTCCCAATCTTTAGAAGTTCGATAAACAGTCCCTTTAAAAGAAGCTACCAAATCGTTATTCTGATTTCGGACTACCACATTATAAATTCCAATTTTATAGGATAAACTAATTTCAGTGGCGGTGGCTGTTAATTCATCATCAACTTTTACAGCTACCGGAAAAGAAATTGAACATTCTAAGGCAACGCTTTGCCGTCCGTAGCCATTAGATGCGAAAGCCAAGGCACTATCGGCAAAAGAAAACGTAATTCCGCCATGGGTTATACCGAAACCGTTACACATTTCGGAACGCACTTTCATTGACAATTTACAATACCCTTCTTTAACTTCAACCACATTAATGCCTAACCATTGACTGAAGGCATCTGCTTCCATCATTTTATTTACAATAGACTTTGCTTTTTCTGACATTAATTATAGAATTTTTTGCCAGATTTTACCATTTTTTTTATCAATGAACTTGGACGATAACGGTCATCACCATACAAATTTTGTAAGTTTTCCAAACGTTTTAAAACTACATCAAGACCTATTTCGTCAGCCCATTTCAGTAATCCTTTGGGATAATTCACACCTTTGGTCATGGCTAAATCTAAATCTTCTGCTGTAGCGATATTTAAGAATAGAGCATCCACAGCTTCGTTAATTAGCATGGCAAGAATTCTGTCCACTATTTCTTGTCCAACGGTTTCATCTTTATTCGGTTCAGGTTTAATAGTGTTTTCAGAATAGCTGTAATAGCCTCTCCCCGATTTACGCCCAAACCAACCCGCCTCTGAATGACGTTTCTGGGTTAACGAAGGTCGATAACGTGGGTCATAATAAAAGGCTGCAAAAACCGATTCGGTAACGCTATAATTGATGTCGTTTCCGATGAAATCCATCAATGTAAATGGCCCCATTCTGAACCCTCCTAGTTCACTCATAGCCCAATCGATAGTTGCGAAATCAGCTACTCCCTCTTCGTAAATTTTTAGTGCTTCACCATAAAATGGCCGAGCTACTCGATTCACGATAAAACCTGGAGTATCCTTGGTTAACACCGTAACTTTACCCCAACTATCGATTAGTTTCCTGGCAGATTTAGTTGTTTCGTCAACCGTTTGAACCGCAGGAATTATTTCGACCAAAGGCATTAATGGTGCAGGATTAAAAAAATGAATTCCGATAACGCGCTCCGAATTTTCGCAAGCAGCGGCAATCGATGCTACTGATAGTGAAGACGTGTTTGTTGCCAAAATACAATCGTCTCCAACAATTTTTTCTAATTCCGAAAAAACTACTTTTTTAATGTCTAATCGCTCAACAATTGCCTCGATGACTAGTCCACACCCTTCAAATTGCTGATTATCGGTTGTAAATTCTATTTTACTAAATATTGTTTGAGAAGTAGTTTCGTCAATTTTACCCTTTTCGACTAAACGAGCTAATATTTTCTGCAATTTGCCACTTGCCTTACCTATGGCTTCTTCGTTATTATCAACCAAAACAACATCATGCCCATTTGTAGCCGCCACTTGTGCGATTCCTGAGCCCATGGCTCCACTTCCTAATACTCCTATTTTCATCTTAATAGTTTAAAGTCAAAAGTTTAAAGTTTAAAGCTTTTTAAAACTTGATAAACATTAAAACTTTACAAACTGATTTCACTCCCCTTTAAAAACTGGTTTTCGTTTCTCTAAAAAGGCGTTTACGCCCTCACCGTAATCATAACTCTCAGCGCATTTTGTTTGAATTTTTCCTTCTATTGCAAGTTGCTGTTCTAGATTATTATTCATCGATTCGTTTAGCAATCGTTTTGTCATTCCTAAACCAAAAGTCGGCATTTCACTCATTTTGGATGCCAATTTCATAGATTCTTCCATAAAAGTATTATCACTAAATGATTTATGAATCATGCCCATTTGTTGTGCTTCTACTGCTCCAACTTTATCGCCTGTCATCATAAGAGCAGTTGCTTTTTGCAAACCGATTAAACGAGGTAAAAAGAAAGTGCCCGCGCTGTCTGGTATCAACCCTATCTTACTAAACGCTTGGATAAAAGCCGCTGATTCTGTTGCAATGCACATGTCGCAAGCTAAAGCTATGTTTGCTCCCGCTCCTGCTGCTACACCATTTACTGCTGCAATAATTGGCTTTTCAATTTTTCTAATTCTTAAAATAATCGGATTATAGTGCTCTTCTACTATTTTAGTGATATCAATTCCATTGTTTTCATCAATAGCTTCTGCTAAATCTTGTCCAGCACAAAAAGCCTTTCCCTCTCCTGTTATTAGAATTGCCCTAATTTCTTTCGAAGATTCGCATTCATCTAATCGTTTTTGCATTTCTAATGCCATTTCACGATTAAAACTGTTGTATTTGTCTGGTCGGTTGAGTGTGATTTTACCAACTCCGCCAATTACTTCAAACTTGATTGTTTCTGACATTTTTCACTGATTTATAGACTGGGTAAAATTAAAATAAAAAAGGGTGCCTAAAAGACACCCTTCATTATTTAAAAAACTAGATTTAATCTTCTTAATTCTTAACTAATTTTACTACTTCAATAGAATTCCCAACAGTAACTTCTATCATGTAAATTCCTGGTGATAACTCTTTTGAATCTATTGGAAACAAATAGGTTCCTTGAATTTCACCATAGTTACGTGTTAAAACAGTTTGCCCATTCAAATTAACTATTCGAACATTCACCTCTTGCATTGCTACAACATCTAGTTGCAGTAATGTTTGTCCATTTGTTGGGTTTGGATATAGCTTAGGGTTTAATGATGCCTTATTTTGCTCCTCTATTGAAGTTAGTGACCATAATTCCATCGCCCCAGCATTGTCGATTATAGTAGCATCATCAATCAAAATACCTATTGCTTTCATCTTAGTCATGTCCCAAGCTGCATCAATAGTGAAGTCAAAATCAAAAGAGTAAGACTCTCCTGCTGCAACAGAAGCTGGAAAGCTATTTGCTAGCCCACCAAAACTTGGCTGAATATCTCTCGCAACATGACGATACACCATATCACTTGCAGGAACTGGATTGGCCAAATCTCTCCACTCAACTCCATCGACACCAATTAAAGAAATGTTATTTGACGAACTGCTATAGTAATTAGCTTGATTATATCCACCATCTGTTCCTGTAACTTGATCTTCAATAAGAATACATGCCATTCTCCAATCTCCAGAAATAGCTTGTTGAAAATCAACATCTAAGGTTACTGTTAATGTATTACCTGAATACGATGCAGAAGGAGCTATTAATGCTACTGGAGCTTGAGCTATTCTTTGTAAAAAAGGAGTTTTAAAATCAGATGGATCTACAACATTTTCTCTGTCAACGACTCCGCTTGGGTATCCTGAAATGTATCCGCCTATACCGGCATCATAATCTGAATGTGTCATTGGATCCCCATTATGAACCGCAATTCCTTGGAAATAACCATCATAATCTCTTTCCATTTCATCTAATCCAACTGCTCCCCTAGGGCACCAGCCGCACCATGTCCCTGTTGCTTCTTCACCGATAACTAATTTTCCTGCTGCTGGAACTACTGGGTCTAAATAAATTGTTTTAGAGTCATCACTAGCGTCATCATCTACACTGCCGTTTACATTAGAAACTGTTGCCACAACTGCATTATTACCTGCCGCCAAAACCAAGTCTTGTGAGAAAGCAAGAGTATAAGTATCAAAAGAATTCATCGAAACTCCAGTAATATTTTCAGTCAACTGCGTACCATTATAATCAAGCGTAACATCAAAAGATGTAACAACGGTTGAACCCAAATTCATAATATCTACAGAAACAGGCCTTTCTTGTGTTGCCAAACCGTTACCCACATTCACTGCCGTAACTCCTGCATTAAGGTTTAATAGTGTATAAGGTGTAAAATCCCAACTTACATCATCCATCCAATAACTGCTATTAGTATTAGAACCAGCGTTATCGGGATTAACAGGATATAAATCTATAGATGCTATTTCGTTAACAGAGTTCTGCCAAGTTCCTTGAGAAACATTATCAATAAACAACTCCCAAACGTTAAAGGTTAGATTAGCTACTACTTTTAAGCTAAACCATTGCTCTACCGGATATGCTTGTGGAGACACAGATGGACCTTCTGGTGAAAAAAGCATACCTCCATCATCATCCATATAGCAACTTGTTGCATATGTGTTACCTGGTGTCGTTTCTCCTTGAAAGTTAAAATATCCTGCATTATCGTCTTCTACATAAAACATAGATTCAAACGTGAATGTTCCTTGTTGAAGCACCCCTCCTCCAAAATTAAGAAGGACATCTTGAGGTCCTCCAGTAGCAGAAGTTGACGAAAAATAAATAGAATTATTACCACTATACGCTTGATTGGTATCAACTCTAACATCTTCATTTCCGCCTGTTGTACCGCTCCACGTAGTCCAATCTACGTATGTGTTACCTAAATAATCACCTACCGAAAGGGTATCGAAATCGTAAGTGTCCTGTGCTGAAATAGCTGCTGCCATAGCTATTCCCATAATTGATAGTAATGTTTTCTTCATAAGACCTAGTTTTATAGTACCGTAATTAGTTTGTGCATAATTAACACTAAACTATCACATTACAAATACAAATGAAGCTTCAATATTGAATTCCTACCTTATAGTATTTTTCAAATCTCTATGTCAACAACTAGACTTTACTCGTACTCAGCTTGCTCTTTTACATAAGATTTTATGATTGGAAAAAACGCATTAAAATCTGCCTCGAACTCATTATATAGTTCTTTGAGGTCATTAATCGATTTTTCCATTTTTGATTTAAACCTCGCGCGCTTAGATAACCCCAGTAATACTTGTTCGATTCCTTCTAAATTGGAGTAGTTGAAAAGAATGTTGTATTCTTTCATGTACCACAAAAATCTTTTTGATTGCTTTGGAAGCTCATCATTCCGATCGTCTAAAAAGTCGTAAATATTAGCCGCGTAATCATTTAAATTTTGAGGATGATGGTCAACCCAGTTTTTGGCTAAAAAATGATCGTAATAAATGTCGACTATTACCCAAGCGTAGTGCCCATACCTTTCTTTTATTCGATTTGCAGATTGCCGAAATATTTCGTGTTTATCAGTAAAATTATCAATTTTTCTATGAAGTGAGATTCCTTTCAAAACTCCTTCTTTATAATTGCTTTTGTTTTCTCCTTTTATTCCATCGGCAATGTAATTTCCCAACAAAACATCTTTGTCTGAGCCTGATAAATAAAGGTGTGCTAAGTAATTCAACTTATTTTAAGTCATCTTTAAACACCGATTTAAATTTCTCAACTTTAGGTTGAATAACATACCTACAATATTGTTGGTCTGCGTTGTTTGCGTAATAATCTTGATGATAATTTTCGGCAACGTAGAATTTTTGGAGTTCAGATATTTCAGTAACTATTGGATTGTCCCAAGCTCCAGAGTCGGATAGTTCCATTTTTAGTCTCTCTGCCGTTGTTCTTTGCTCGTCTGTGTGATAAAAAATTACAGATCTATATTGTGTTCCTTCGTCTCCCCCCTGTTTGTTTAAAGTTGTTGGGTCGTGTGTTTTCCAAAATACCGATAGTAACTTTTCGAAAGAAATTACAGAAGAATCATACGTAATTTGAGCTACTTCTGCGTGCCCTGTTGTTCCTGTGCAAATGGATTTATACGTAGGATTGTCCGTTTGCCCGCCAGCATAACCTGGCTCAACAGATTCAACACCTTTAAGTTCGCTAAAAATTGCTTCTACACACCAAAAACATCCTGCACCTAATGTTGCTTTTTCCATGACAATATTTATTTCTACTTCTTTATTTTGTTGTTCAGCCTCCTGTACTTTTTCTGATGTACAAGAAAGTAAAGTCAAAAGTAAGAATACGCTTAGTTGATACATAAAAAGAGTTAGTTATTTATTCGGAATAAATTGTAATGACACGGAATTGATACAATATCTTAAACCCGTTGGCGCTGGTCCATCATCAAAAACGTGACCTAAATGCGCATTGCAACGAGCACATGTTACTTCTGTTCTAATCCAACCGTGATTACTATCGAATAGTTGTAATATACATGAATCTGAAACAACATTATAAAAACTTGGCCATCCTGTGCCCGATTCATATTTGGTTGCAGATGAAAACAACGTTAATTCACAGCAGAGACATTCATAATCTCCTGACTCTTTATTGTTCCAATACTTCCCAGAAAAAGGACTTTCTGTACCCGTTTTACGAGTAACACGAAAAGCTTCTGGACTTAAAATAGATTGCCATTCTGTATCTGTTTTAATTACCTGAGGATGAACACTGTTTTTTTTGTGTTTATCATCCGTTTTCTCATTTTGAAATCCATACCCAACAATTAAGACGAGTATGATAAATGGAAATATAAATTTGTTGAACCTCATATTCTCATAGATAATTTATAATGCTCGAACAAACGGTATAAGTTTGCCCAAACTAATCTACCAGCGTTACATTACTTCTAATTACTTGCGGCTCACCATTACCATCGGTATAACGTAACATATAAATATACACCCCAGTTGGGGCATCGAGTCCATCCCATCCCTCTAAAAAATCTTCGGTACTATATATCAAGTTACCAAATCGATTATAAATGGCAAAGTAATAATTAGCTGGGTCGGCAAAACTAACCTGTGGTCTAAATACATCATTTAACCCATCACCATTTGGAGTAAAAGCATTGGCAATGTATATTTTAGGTGAGATAGTTCTGCATACAATGTTAGAGCGACTTGAATCTTTATGTGAGTATATGTTCCCTTCAGATTCTATCGCTTTAATAAGATAGCAAAATGTACCTACTCGGTCGGCTTCATCAGATACATCATCTTCAAAAAATGTTTCACTGTCGGATAAAATAGCAATTGGAGGATCGTTGAATGTTCTATCGGTCGATTTGTATACACTGTAAAAACTAACGCCCTGCCCAAAGGTTTTCCAATCAGAATAATCGTTCCAAGATAATTCGTTAATGTATTCGTCAACTCCTTTGGTAATGCTTGTTAACACTGTGTTCGATGTGTTAGACACCTCAATAGAATTTCCGCAAATATCTATTGCAGTTACTCGATAATAATAGCTTGTTGTGGACGTGTTTACAGTAGAGTCCACATAAACTATACGCGATGAAGCTGGTAAAATCACTTGTTCTATTGTTTCAAAATTTGAAAGGCTATCCAACGAGCGTTCAATATCGTAATACTGAACTGCTGCTGATAAATCAATATAACAAGAAATTTCGACCGTTGTCTCACTCAATACCGTTACGTAATTCAAATACTGTTTTTGAGGAAAATTGATTACCACCACGTTTTTACAAACCAAATTTGAAGCTGAAGTACGCCCTGTTCCTCCAGCCTCTATAGCCCTAACGTAATAACAATAATTAGAATTTGCATTCAAATTTTGATGGATATAGCTCGTAATATTTCCACTTACAGTGGTTACCAAAGAGGCCGCTCCGCCATTTTCGCTTGCATAAATTTTATATTCGGTAATTCCCGAATTCCACCCAACATAATGGCTCCATGTAATTTGAATTTCTTTATCGCACGGGCTCAACACGGCTTCCAGAAAAATTGTTTTGTGGTTTGTGCCTGCTGCACTTGTATTCGGTGCTCCTCCCCCCCAACAAGAATCGAAAGCCAACAACGCATACGTTTCTGATTGACTTCCTGAACTAGTGCTTGCATCAAGAAAAAAGTGTTGCCAATTCCCCAAACAGTGTCAATTTGATAGCCTCCTGTTGACAACTCAAGTAAAACGATATAGCCATCGATATCTCCCGAAACTCCTGAAGACCAACCCACCTGTACTTCTCCTGTTATAGGATTAATACTTACTGAATCGATTTGAGGAGTGTTAGGTGCGGTTTTGTCGCCCACCTCGTCTCCTACGACATTAGAAACGGAAACACATCCAGTAGCATCGCTTACCTCGATACGATAATATGCAGAATCGTTGCAAACCGCTACACTATCTAAATAATTTTCAGCACCAAACTGTGTGGAATCGATTAAAGCCCATGAAGCACCAGCCATTTTTCTGTATATCAAATACCAATCTGAATGTGAAGCAAGTTTAGGAGTGTGAATTTTGTTCCACATAATACTCGCCTGACTTTCAAAAGGAGTTGGCACTGCACTCAATCCTTCAACAGTTATGAGCATTGGCTGAAGCGTATCAGAACTTGTTGATGATTGCTCTCCTGACCCATCATCAAAAACTGTTTGGATGTAAAAATACGCTGTACCTGTAGTTAAATTTGCCGTAGTATAGGTGTACGTTAACTGGTTAATGTTATTAATTGTTGTAGCAACTGAATACGGCCCAGAAACACTTGTAGCATGAAAAACTTTGTACGAAATAAACTCACTTAATGGGTCTGCTGGGGGAACCCAAGTTAGTGTAATATCATCGTTTGCGCCAACAGCGATGCATTTCAACTCTGGCGAGACAACAGCCGCAAAAAGTTGCTGCCCCACAACAGTTTGAAGAAAAAGGAGGAATATAATACGCTGAAACACTACCAAAACGAGACTTTATACGCTTTTAACGCAGTTTTGTTGTGATTATTTCAACCCAACAACAACTTCGTATAAATCGCTACTATCCATATATTTAACTGCTATTTCCTTTACTTCGACTGGGGTAATATTTGCAATGGTCCGTATCAGGTTATCAAAATAGGATTTATCAAGCCCATAAAGTATTACTCCCTTCCATCGTTCAGCAACAGAAAAAGGCCCATCCACAGACTTTAGCAACTCGCCCATTAAATAGCTTTTCACTAATCCCAGTTCCTCTTCAGAAACTAATTCTGTTCGTAAAATTTCGATTTCTTTGTATATTTCATCAATTGCTTTTTGTGTTACATCTACACCCACTTCGGTAGAAATTCCGAAATAACAATCGTACTTCATTGGAGCAACAAATGAACCTATTCCGTATGTATATCCCTTATCTTCTCTAATATTACTCATTAATCTCGAACCAAAATAACCGCCCAAAATAGTGTTTACTACTTGTAGTTTAGAAAAATCAGGATGAGATTTGTCGATGGTTCGTTTTCCAATTCTTATAGCAGATTGAACCGAGTCTGGTTTCTCTATAAAATGCGTAAATTGTTTGGAAGATTCCTCAGCAAATGTAGATTGTTTCTTTTCTACATTCGGCAATGGAATAGAAATAGCCTTATCTATAGTCTGAAAAACTTCGTCAGTTATTTTTCCCGAAAGAAAAATTATACAGTTTTTAGTGGTATAATTCTCGTTCCAAAAGTCAACTAGATCTTTCTGTTCAACTTGCTTAAAAAATTCTAGACGAGCCTTTTTTCCATAAGGATGACTATCGCCATACAAAACGTTTAAAAATTCTTGTCTTGCAATTGAGCTATTTTTTTGCTGATTTACCTCGAATTGTTGCTCTACTCGCGCCAAGTGTGTTTTTAATTCTGATTCAGGAAAAACAGGACAAGAAAGTACTTCCGTTAAATAAGGCAATACGTTGCTCAATTGCTTATTTAACGAATACAAGGCAATAGAAGCTTCATCTTTACTGATATCTGTTTGTAAAAAAGAACCGTAAAAATCTATTGCCTCGTTCATTTGCAGAGAGCTAAATTTAGCCGTCCCGTCTTTTAATAAAGCATTTGTGCATGACGCAACTAATGGTTTAGATTGATTCCAGCTTCCTGCATCAAATAATATCTCTAAACTTACCACATCTTGCGATCCAGCATTAAACACATAAACAGGCACCCCGCAACTCAATTGTTTTAGTTCGTAATCCATTAAGTTGATTTCTTGAATCGCCTCAGTGCTCGGAGCTATTTTTCTATCTATCATTATTTCTTTGAGTAATATCTTAATGTTGAACTATTTTCTGGTTTAAAAACGGATTTTGCAGCCACGTTTAATTCATGGGCACTTATGTTTTGATATTTTTCAACTTCTGAATTTATCAAGTTGGCATCGCCAAGCAACTCAAATTGAGCGAGATTCATCGCCTTGTTAAGCACCCCAATTTCCTCAAATACGGTGGTTGATTCAATTTTATTTTTGAGCTTTTGCAACTCTCGGGCTTCAATATCGGCAGCTTTTAGTTTTTCTAACTCCACCCAAATTGCGTTTTCTGCATCTACCATTTTTATATTCGGCAATAGTTTACCTGATACAATAAACATACCAGGGTCAAGGCTTCCAGAGACATAAGCATCAATATTTCCGAATAGCTTTTTATTTTTTATCAACTCTTGATTAAACCTTGAAGATTGACCGCGAGAAAGAACATCAGAAAGCAAATCTACTGGGAAATAATCTTTACCCCCTTTCTTGTCCATATGAAAACTCATATAAATAGAATCTGCCGGAACATCTCTTTCTACATCCATTTTTCTCGCTTCTACTTGAGGCAATTCGACACTCAATTCTCGAACATATCCGCTTCTATCTGGAATATCGCCAAACCATTTTTCTGCTAGTCTTTTTACCTCGCTAATATCCACATTTCCGACTACCGATAAAATACAGTTTTGTGGGCCGTAATGAGTGTAGAAAAAATCTTCTACATCAATCAGAGTAGCCTCTTCAATGTGTTTTATTTCTTTACCAATTGTTGCCCACAGATAAGGGTGCATTTTATACGCCAACGGACGCAACAACAACATAGCATCACCATAAGGTTCATTGAGATATCTTTGTTTAAACTCTTCTATGACAACATTTCGTTGAACGTCAAGCGATTTTTTAGAGAAATCTAATTGATTCATCCTATCAGATTCTAGCCAAAAAGCTACCTCTAAATTACTTGAAGGTAAAGTTAAGTAATAGTTAGTTATATCATTAGTAGTGAACGCATTATTACTTCCTCCTATTTGTTGAACTACTTTGTCGTAATCAGGAATATTTCCGGAGCCTCCAAACATTAGATGTTCGAATAAATGAGCGAATCCTGTTCGGTTAGAATCTTCGTCCCTAGCGCCAATGTCATACAACAAATTCACAGCCACTAATGGCGAAGATTTGTCTTGATGTATGATAATTTTTAGTCCATTTTTGAGGACAATTTTTTCAAATTTTATCATTACCAACTAAACTGATTAGTAGCGTTCATTAATGTCATTTTAGCTTCATTGTATTCATTTTTTATATCTAAAACAATTTCTGCAGCAGATTTCACTTCATTAATCATGGATGAAACCTGACCTATTTCTAGCTCTCCTTCTTTCATATCTCCTTCAAACATACCTTTTTTTGCTCTTGCTCTTCCAAGTATTTCCTTCAACTCATCAACGCCAGCACCTCTTTGTTCCGCCTCAAAAATTCGATTATGAAAATCATTTTTAATGAGTCGAACAGGTGTTACATCTTTTAAAACTAATCCTGTTCCACCTTCTTTAGCTTGTATAACTTCATTTTTAAAGTTTTGATGTGCCGAAGATTCTTTAGACGCAACGAATTTACTTCCAATTTGGACTGCATCAGCACCTAAAATCATCGCTGCTAACATAGCTTCACCTGAAGCAATTCCTCCTGCTGCTATCAGTGGAATATCAATATTTTTAGCAACTTCAGGGATTAAACACAGTGTAGTTGTTTCCTCTCTTCCATTATGTCCTCCTGCTTCGAAACCTTCTGCGACTATAGCATCGACACCTGCTTCTTGCGATTTTAAAGCAAATTTAACACTCGAAACAACGTGTACAACCTTTATTCCATGGCTTTTCAAATGTTGCGTCCATGCCTTAGGATTTCCTGCAGAAGTAAAAACAATAGGCACCTTTTCATCAACAACCGTCTGCATATGTTCTTCAATATTAGGGTATAAAAGTGGCATATTTACAGCAAAAGGTTTACGTGTAGCCTCTTTACAACGTTTAACATGAACTTTAAGCACCTCTGGATACATTGATGCCGCTCCGATAATTCCCAACCCTCCAGCATTTGAAACTGCTGCGGCTAATTCCCAAGGAGAGCACCATAACATTCCTGCTTGTATAATAGGGTATTGGATATCAAATAACTGAGTTATTCTATTTGCCATGTTAATAAATTTGAGGGTAAAAGTAGAAATATGGGTCAATTTTCTACTTACATTTGAGTCAAATTGCAAATTATTTACTACTTTTGATACCATTATAGACTCGAAGGCATGCGTAACATTCTAATTATAATATCTTTAGCTTTATTCCCATTGTTTGGGTTTTCTCAGTATTACGCCATGGATTATGGTATTTTACTTGGAGGATCTCAATACCTAGGTGAATTTGGAGGTAAAGAAAAAATAGCTCAACCCTTTATTTTAGATTTAAAAATGGGGCAAACACGCTATGCACTTGGTGGTTTTTTTAGATATAGAGTAAAAAACAATTTAGGGGTCACCATACAAGCTAATTGGATTCGTTTGCAAGGTGCTGATAACCTATCTACCAACCCAGCACGCGTTGGAAGGAATTTAAGCTTTAGAAATGACCTGTATGAATTTCATTTTCGACTTGAATACTACTTTTATCATGTTAATGATGTTGGTCATACGGGTAGATACCAATTAGATTTTAAAGCTTATGGCTTTGCTGGTTTTGGGGTTTTTACCAACAATCCTAAAGGATACAGTGATGCATATGGCGGATGGAACAACTTGAGAAAACTAGAAACTGAAGGGGTAACATATGGTAAAATTCAGCCTACGATTCCTTTCGGGGTCGGGGGTTTTTACACTTATAAGAAAATTCATAGATTCGGTTGGGAATTTGGTGCTCGAAAAACATTTACCGACTATATTGACGATGCTAGTACTGTTTATTACGACCACAGTGGGAGTAATCAAATGACTCAAGATTATGCAAACAGATATGATGGCGTTGGCACATCCATAGAACCATTATTTTATGAGACGGGGGAGAAACGAGGTGATCCATCTAATAAAGATTGGTACATGACTACTCAATTTTCGTACAGTCATGTTATTAGGGGTAAACATAAATTTACTAAGAAGTCTACTTATAATTATAGTAGCAAAAAACGTAAACGTAGAACTAGAGCTAAATTTTAATATAAGAAATAGCGTTTTAGTATTCTATTACAGAATGCGCCAAAAGACCTTCTAAAAATTTTAGAGGGTCTTTTTAATTTAATGAGCCTGGGTTCTATATCTGAACTTTAAAAAAGTTTAGACATATTGATAGTAAGGAAATATTTGGTTAATCATCTTTTCTAAGAGGGAGCTCTCCCTTAGAACCTGTTCATAATCTTTTCACTATAATGGCGATGAATGCAAGTACGACAAACTGAAGGCTGTTATTGAGTTTTCTCTCGCAGTTTTTCCAAAG
>JAESTK010000152.1 GCA_016763645.1 Flavobacteriales bacterium | reverse complement strand
TCACGCTGCTTGTTTATAAATAATATTTTCTAGTTCAAATTCGTTTATTGTTTTGTAATTCAATGCTGAATGTCGTCTATTTCGGTTGTACCAAGTTTCTATCCATTGAAATATTGAAGTTTCTGCATCAGAAGTTCGAAGGTATAAAAAACAACTGAAAAAATCTAGGCTAAAATTAAATCATGATGTAAGTCCTAACCACTCCTATGCAAGTAATACACCCAACATTTTTATCACGCGATAATTTGTTGAATTTATAGACTATCACGACCTAAAATAATATTACTTTTACCCCCCGTAACAAAACAAATTAGGATGGCCGATAATTGTAAATACATCTTCGTTACGGGCGGAGTTAGTTCTTCACTTGGTAAAGGGATTACAGCTGCTTCGTTAGCAAAACTTTTGCAATCGAGGGAGTACTCGGTTACCATCCAAAAGTTAGACCCCTACATCAACATCGACCCAGGCACATTAAACCCTTACGAACATGGCGAATGTTATGTAACCGAAGATGGTGCAGAAACCGATTTAGATTTAGGGCATTACGAGCGTTTTTTAAACGTACCTACTTCACAAGCCAATAATGTTACTACAGGTAGAATCTACCAATCGGTTATCGATAAAGAAAGACGAGGCGAGTACCTCGGCAAAACGGTTCAAGTAATTCCTCACATTACCGATGAAATTAAAGAAAGTATTAAAAAACTTGGAAAAACAGGTAAGTACGATTTTGTAATTACTGAAATTGGAGGTACCGTAGGTGATATAGAAAGTTTACCATACGTTGAGGCCGTTCGGCAACTTAACTATGAGTTAGGCAAAACAAATCACTTAGTAATTCACCTTACGCTTATTCCGTACCTTGCTGCTTCGGGCGAATTGAAAACAAAACCGACCCAGCATTCAGTAAAAATGTTATTAGAATATGGTGTACAACCCGATATTTTGGTTTGCAGAACTGAGCACGCCTTAAACCAAGAATTAAAAAATAAAATTGCACGTTTTTGCAACGTTGAACCTACTTCGGTTATTGAAGCAATAGATGCATCTACCATATACAAAGTGCCTATTTTAATGCTAGAAGAAAAACTAGACGAAGTAGTGCTTCAAAAACTAGGAATGGAGACAGACTCCATTCACAACCTTACCAAATGGCGAGATTTTTTAGATAAATTTCAAAACCCAAAGCGAACGGTAACTATTGGCTTAGTTGGAAAATATGTTGAGCTAAAGGACTCTTACAAATCGATAGCCGAATCTTTTATTCACGCAGGTGCGGCTAACGAAGTTAAGGTTGATCTAAAATGGATTCATTCCGAAAGTATTAATGACGATAATGTATCAGATAAATTAGGGAATTTAGCTGGAATATTAGTCGCCCCAGGCTTTGGCAGAAGAGGAATTGGAGGGAAAGTTGCCGCCATTAAATATGCAAGAGAAAACAACGTTCCATTTTTCGGAATCTGTCTTGGAATGCAATGTGCAGTGATTGAGTTTGGTAGAAACGTATTAAATCTTGAAGATGTAGATTCTTCGGAAATTAACACTTCTGCCGGCAACCCTGTTATCGACATGATGGAAAGTCAGAAAAACGTAACCGAAAAAGGAGGCACAATGAGATTGGGAGCGTACCCTTGTCAGTTGCAAGACGACTCTCTGGCTCTACAAGTTTACGGAGAGAAAAACATTACCGAACGTCATCGCCATCGTTATGAATTTAACAACGATTACACTGAACAATACAAAACGGGAGGGATGAATTTAACGGGAATAAATCCCGATTCTAACCTTGTTGAAATTGTTGAAATACCTGAACACCCTTGGTTTATGGGCGTTCAATTTCATCCCGAATACAAAAGTACAGTTGCCAACCCACACCCATTGTTTGTTGGGTTTGTAAAAGCTGCAGTATCGGTTAGCGAACTTATTCATTCGTAAGTCGAATTCATCTTATTTCTTATGCAGCATTTAGCGATAATATTACCTTTGCCGCTTAATTTTTAGGAATTGAACAATGGATAAAAATTCAGTCATAGGACTTTTGCTAATTGGAGCCATTTTTATTGGCTTTAGCTACTTTAACCAACCTTCGGAAGAAGAAATTGCTACCGCATTAAAACAAAGAAAAGAATTAGCTACGGCCGATTCTTTGGCTCAAGCAAAAGAACGTGCCAAAGCTGCAGAATATACCGCAAATACTATTGACGCTCCCATTGAAAAAGATCCTTCTCAAGTTGCTAAACTAGACTCTGCCAAAAACTCTGAATTAAGCTTTCTGTATGGAAGGTTTGCTAATTCGGCAACTGGAAAAAAAGAATATATAACAATAGAGAATGAAAAAATAAAGGCTACGATTTCAACCCTCGGAGGTAATTTGGCCACCGTAGAACTAAAAGAATATCATACTCACGACACATTACCACTTTATCTTTTTGATGAAGATTCTTCACAATTCGCCTTAAGTTTTTCCGAAAGCAACCAATACCGAGTTAGAGATGATATTTATACTGACGAGCTATTTTTCGAACCACAATCTCGTTCGGTTGAATTAACTGGAGATGATAAGGGCTCTGTTTCAATGAAATTGTACGGAGCAGACAAAAATCAATACATCGAATATATCTATTCCCTTGAGGGGAGTTCTTATATGCTAGACTTTCAAGTCAATTTTGTTGGGATGGACGATTTATTGAAAGATAATTTTAATGACATCCGAATTAATTGGAATATCAATGCGCTTTCTAAAGAAAAAAGCTTGGTAACTGAAAATGCAACGACCTCAGTTTTTTACAAATACTTAAGCGATGATGAAGTAGACTACCTTTCCGAAACAAGTGATGACCAAGAAGATTTAGAGCAAACAATTCATTGGGTTGCCTTTAAACAACAGTATTTTTCTGCGGCATTGATTTGCGAAGAAGGTTTTGAAAAAGATGATGCCTACGTTTCTATTGACCCATTAACGAGCTCGAAGTACACAAAATATATGAGCACCAATTTAATGCTTCCCTTGGCTAGCGGAGTATCATCATCGGAAAAAATGACTTTCTATTTTGGCCCCAACCACTACCAAACACTGGAGCGATACGAAATCGAATTAGAAGAGGTAATTAACTTGGGGTGGCCTGTAATTAGGCAAGTTAGTCAATATTTTATCATTCCAATATTCAACTGGTTAGATGAGTACAACCTCGGCTATGGATTGATAATTTTAATCCTCACCCTTCTTATAAAAATGATATTGTTTCCATTGACTTTTAAAAACTATAAGTCAACCGCAAAAATGAAGGTTCTTAAACCCGAAATCGATGCGATAAACGAAAAACATAAGAATGACGATGCCATGAAAAAGCAGCAAGCTACCATGGCGCTCTACCGAAAAGTTGGCGTCAACCCAATGGCTGGCTGTTTACCTATGTTATTGCAAATGCCGATTTTGTATGCAATGTTTAGGTTTTTTCCTTCGTCCATCGTATTAAGACAACAAGGCTTTTTATGGGCAGATGATTTATCATCTTACGACCCTATCTATGATTTTCCTGGCGGATTTGAAATACCGATGTATGGAGATCATATTAGTTTATTTACCATTCTAATGGCAATTTCCACGTTCCTATACACAAAAACGAATTCAAGTATGACTTCGATGAGCGGGCCTCAAGCTGGGCAAATGAAAATGATGCTGTATTTTATGCCCTTTATGCTCTTAGTATTTTTTAACAACTACTCAGCAGGTTTAAGTTACTACTATTTGTTGGCCAACGTAATTACAATGGCTCAGCAGTTTGTAATTAAAAAATGGTTTATCGATGATGCAAAAATTCTTTCTCAACTAGAAGCCAACAAATTAAAGCCAGCAAAGAAAAAATCAGGTTTCCAAAAACGTTTGGAAGATATGGCAAAACAAAAAGGATACAAGCCGCCTAAAAAATGATGGCAAATTTTTGAATATATTTGAAAAACATAAAGCAATGAAAACTTCAAATTTTATTCTCTCAATATTAATTTTTAGCCTTTTATCGACTGGTTGTTCCTCTTCTAAAAACACCTCTAAAAAAGATAAAACCTACACAGAAAACTCTCTAACAAAATCTGAAGAAACACCAAAGACGCAAGAAGCAACTGAAGATGTTCCTTTGGAAACAACAACTAAAATTGACGATAGAGAAGAACAGTTGAAAAAAACTATCGAAAATTATCCAGACTCGTTGGTAGCTTTACTAAAGCGAACTTCTTGTTACGGAAAATGTCCTGTTTATACATTAAAAATATACGCTAGCGGCTATGTTACCTACATGGGGAAAAACTTTACTGACAAAGAAGGGATGCATTCTGGTAAAATAAGTAGAGAGAACATTTCTAGAATTTTAAAAAAAGCGGAGGAAATTAAATTCTTTGAGTTCAATAACATCTATGACTCTAATGTTACAGACTTGCCTGCAACTTACATTTACGTTAACACAAACGGCACAAAAAAGCAGATTATCAACCGTCATGGAGGTCCGAAAGAATTAAAAGAGTTTGCCGCTTATATTGACGAGTTGGTTAAAGGTTTAAAGTGGAAGAAAATCGATTCTTCTAACTAATTCCTTCCAACTGTTCTTCTAACACTTTTATTTTTGATTCAGCATCTGCTTGTTTTTGGCGTTCGATAACCACAACCTGCTCTGGTGCGTTTTGCACAAAACGCTCGTTACTCAACTTCTTGGCAACACCAATTAAAAACCCTTTGGTTCGCTTAAGTTCGTCTTCTAACTTCTTCTTTTCAGCTTCAACGTCAATCATTCCTTCCTCAATGGGAATGAAGTATTCGTTAGTATTTACGATAAACGAAAACGCATTGTCAACTTTAGCTTCAACATAATTTAATTCACTGATATTACACATCTTTTTAATGATAACATCGAGTGATTTATCGAGCGATTTATTCTCTTTAATACTCAAAATAATTGAGTCTTTTTGAGGGATATTTTTACTTGTTTTAAACGAACGGATCTCAGTAATCACTTTAGTTGTTTGCTCAAAATTGGCAATTAGTTCTTTGTTCTCGTTTTCAATTTTAGGCCAAGAGTTTAACATGACACACTCTTTTTCATCACGTTTAGCAATTAGCGACCACAATTCTTCCGTAATAAACGGTGTAAACGGATGTAATACATGCAACAATTTTTCGAAAATTACAATCGTAGCATCCAATGTGGCTTTATCGATCGGGCTTTGATAAGCAGGTTTAATCATCTCTAAATACCACGAACAGAAATCGTCCCAAACTAATTTATAGGTTGACATCAACGCATCAGAAATGCGGTATTTCGAATAATGATCATCAATAGTTACAAGCGTTTCTGCCAATTTTGCTTCAAACCATTCGATAGCCACTTTACTTGATTTTGGCTGCTCAATTTTATCATGAACTTCCCAAGATTGTATCAACCTAAATGCGTTCCATATTTTATTGGTAAAGTTTCTCCCTTGCTCGCACAGTTGTTCATCGAACGGCAAATCGTTTCCAGCGGGTGAGCACAGCAACAAACCAACTCGTGTTCCATCGGCACTATATCGCTCCAATAATTCTATCGGGTCAGGTGAATTACCCAACGATTTCGACATTTTTCGACCTAATTTATCACGAACAAGTCCTGTCAAATACACGTTTTTAAATGGCATTTCTCCTTTATACTCGTACCCTGCCATAATCATTCTAGCTACCCAGAAAAACAAAATATCTGGTCCGGTTACTAAATCGTTAGTTGGATAGTAGTAGTTGATGTCTTTTCCATCGGGGTCTTTAAAACCATCGAAAGCAGAGATAGGCCACAACCATGAAGAAAACCATGTATCCAATACATCTTCGTCTTGTCTTAGTTGGTCGAGAGAAATCGATTTTCCTGATTTTTTTTCAGCTAGTTTTTGTGCTTCCTCAGCAGTTTTAGCTACTACAAAATCGCTTGCACGACTTCCAAAATACCATGCGGGAATTTGCTGCCCCCACCAAAGTTGACGCGAAACACACCAGTCTTTCACATTTTCCATCCAATGGCGGTACGTGTTTTTGAACTTCGCAGGATATAGCTGAATGCTATCGTCCATCACGTTGTCTAGCGCTGGTTTCGCCATTTTTTTCATATCGCAAAACCATTGCAACGATAATTTTGGTTCAATAACGGCATCGGTTCGTTCTGAATACCCAACCTTGTTTATTAAATCATCAACCTTAACCAGGTAGCCTTGCTCGTCTAATTCTTTCTCAATTTCTTTTCGAACTTCAAACCTATCTTGACCGACAAACAATGTCGCATTTTCACTTAACGTTCCGTTATCGTTAAAAATGTCAATTGTATCGAGATTGTGTTTGATTCCTAATTTGTAATCGTTTTCGTCATGTGCTGGCGTAACTTTTAGTGCTCCTGTACCAAACTCAATATCAACATAATCGTCAAAAATTACTGGAATAGAACGGTTCACCAACGGAACAACAGCTCGTTTACCTTTTAAATGAGTGTATCGCTCATCTTCTGGGTGAACACAAATGGCGGTATCTCCTAAAATAGTTTCGGGTCGAGTGGTAGCAATTGTTAACCATTCATCGTCTGTGCCTTCAATTTTGTACCGAACATGAAACAGCTTTGAATTTACTTCTTTGTGTATTACCTCTTCATCGGAAAGCGCTGTTAATGCTTTTGGGTCCCAATTAACCATCCGTACACCTCGGTAAATTAGCCCCTTGTTGAATAAATCGATAAAAACATCAATTACGGCTTCCGATAAATCAGGTTCCAATGTAAATCGGGTTCTGTCCCAATCGCAAGAAGCACCTAATTTTTTAAGCTGTTCGAGAATAATTCCGCCATGTTTTTCTTTCCATTCCCAGGCATGTTTCATAAACTCTTCACGGGTAAGGTCTTTCTTTTCGATTCCTTCTTCGTGGAGTTTATTTACCACTTTCGCCTCAGTAGCAATAGAAGCGTGGTCAGTTCCAGGTACCCAACAAACATTTTTACCCAACAACCGAGCTCTTCGGCACAACACATCTTGAATGGTGTTGTTTAGCATATGCCCCATATGCAACATTCCCGTTACGTTTGGTGGTGGAATTACAATCGTATATGGCTCTCTCTCGTCTGGTTCTGAATGAAACATTTTATTGTCCATCCAGTACTTATACCACTTCTCCTCAGCTACTTGAGAACTATATGTTGTTGGAATTTCCATTTTTATCTTCGTTTGAGTTTGCAAATTTACTAATTCGAGGCAATGAGCGAATGATTGAATGATATAATGATTAAATGAGAGGGTGCTTTATAGAATGAGTAATTCAAGCATTCATTTCTTGTCTCATTCTAGCATTAAATGGGATGTTAATGTTTTGTTAAAACTAAAAATGGTTCTTAAGTTTTACCTACATTTGTATCAGTTACTAAAAAACAGAAATCAAACTAATTACAACTATTATGAAAAAACTATCATTATCATTCGGATTAATTCTCGCATTTGTTTTCGCTTCTGTTGCACAGAACACAACAAGTGCAGCTCCTGCAGCTGCTGGAGCTGGCGTTGAATTTGAAAAAGATGTTCACGATTTTGGAACCATGAAACAATATGGAGATGCGTCAACTGAGTTTAAATTTACAAACACAGGTACTGCTCCCTTAATTATTTCTAACGCAAAGGGTTCTTGTGGATGTACTGTTCCTTCTTGGCCAAAAGAGCCAATTATGCCAGGCGAAACGGCTGTAATTAAAGTAAAATACGATTCTAAAAGAGTTGGGCCAATTAACAAATCGGTTACTATCAGTTCTAATGCTACTAACGAACCAACTAAGGTTATCCGTATTAAAGGAATGATTGAAGCTGCTCCTAAAGAGGAAACAATGCCAGTAAAAGAAGCTCCGGTTGGTGCTCCGGTTGAGAAATAATCAACATGGTAAACAATGTTTTGAATAGGCTCTCACGAATAATCGTGGGGGCTTTTTTTATGCTCTTTACTTTGGTTAGTCTCGGTCAAGCCGAGATAAAATTTGAAGAAAAAGTACAAAAATTTGAAAAAACCAAGCCAGGACCCGTTCTTGAATTTGACTACTCGTTTACAAACACAGGAGACCAACCGCTCATTATAACTGAGTTAAAAGTTACCTGCACTTGTACTAAGTTTACGTTTCCAAAAGAGCCAATTGCCGTAGGAGAAAAAGCAATAGTTCATGTTGCTTTCGACACCAATCATAAAATAGGCTATCAAGATAGAATCATAGAAATTTATTCTAATGCTAAAAGTTCTCCCGATAAAATCCGTTTTAAAGGGGTGGTAGATAACAAGTAAGTATTCTATTCTCAAATTATTTTGGTTTGATTTTCTCAACTTTTTCCACTATCTTCGAACCTCACACGTATGTTTATTCAAAGCAGCGTTGTACACAATTAAAGATAAACAAATTGAAAAAGAAAAATCTGATAGTTTTTGATATTGATGGAACGCTGACCGATAGCGTTGGAATTCATCAAAAAGCATTCATAGAAGCCTTATCTGATTTGGGAATCGAAAAAATTGATTCAAATTTCAAAGAATATAAACATCACACTGATTCCTATATAGCAAAAGTCATTTACGAAAATGACAAAAAAGAACTGATTTCGGAATTAAAGGCATCTGAATTTGAACATCACTTGACCAAAAAAGTTATAGCTGAAAGAATTGATGAAATTCGTGGTGCAACAAATCTGATTGAGAATTTAGAAAATCAAACGGACTTTGGAGTTTGTTTTGCAACCGGCTCCCTTCGCAGACCAGCTGAATTTAAACTTAAATCCATTGGAATTGATTTTAGCGATAAACAATTGGTTGCCTCTGACGACATTTTTGAACGAGAAAATATCGTGCAAAAAGCAATCGATAACGCTTCTGATTTTTATAATGTAAAAAACTTTGACCGGATTATTTCAGTTGGAGACGGGCTTTGGGACTTAATTACTGCCAAAAATTTAGGCCTTGAATTTATTGGTGTCGGATTGACAAACCAAAAAGTTATGGCAGAAAATGGAACTGAAATTCATTACGAAAACCTTACTGAATTTAAAATTAAAGAAAAAACTCTGTACAACATCACCTAAGAAAACATAGGATTTTGGTTGTAAATGGCTAATTAGCTACGGACGACCTCATCACTTTGAACTTCCTTACGTTTTTAGCTTACCGTTCACATTTCATTAAAACGAAATAGAACAATAAATAAACAACATTAGAGATTCGAAAATCCATCTTAATTTTGCTATTGATAATCGGTATAAAATCTGTCGGTTTTGTCCAACTTCAAAATCTTCAATTTCCTATTCCTAATTTTGAAATTACGTTTGTATATTCGCGCCACTAAAAACGATACATTATGCCAAGTATATCTACCAAAGGGCAATCGATGCCTGAGTCGCCAATTAGAAAGTTAGTTCCTTTTGCGGAGCAAGCCAAAAAGAATGGAAATCACGTACATCATTTAAATATTGGCCAACCAGATATTGAAACCCCACAAGTGGCACTAGATGCGATAAAAAACTTTAGCGAAAATGTTGTAGAATACAGCCATTCGGCAGGTTTTGAATCGTATAGAGTTAAACTTGCCGACTACTACAAAAGTGTTGGTATTGAAGTAGATTCTTCAGAAATTATAATTACTACTGGAGGTTCAGAAGCTTTGTTATTTGGTTTTATGTCGTGCTTTAACGATGGTGATGAGCTAATTATTCCTGAGCCTTTTTATGCTAATTACAATGGATTTTCTACTGCATCTAATGTTAAAATTGTTCCAGTAACTGCAACCATCGACACTAGTTTTGCATTACCTCCCATTGAAGATTTCGAGAAAATGATTACCCCAAAAACGAAGGGTATTTTAATTTGTAACCCAGGAAATCCAACTGGCTATTTATACTCAAAAGAGGAATTAGAAACACTTCGAAACATCGTTAAAAAACACGATTTATTTTTATTTGCTGATGAGGTATATCGAGAATTTTGCTACGATGGAAAAGAGCACTTCTCTGTAATGAATTTAGAAGGAATTGACCAAAATGTAGTTTTGATTGATTCTGTTTCTAAGCGCTACAGTATGTGTGGAGCTAGAATTGGTGCCGTTATTAGCAAAAATAAAGAAGTAATGGCTACCATTCTTAAATTTGCTCAGGCTAGACTTAGCCCTCCTACTTTTGGCCAAGTTGCAAGTGAAGCCGCGTTAAATACTCCACAATCATATTTTGATGGTGTTATAACAGAATATGTTGAAAGAAGAAATGTGTTGGTTGACGGACTTAATGCGATTGATGGTGTTAAATGCCCAAAACCTAGCGGTGCTTTTTATGCCATTGCAGAGTTACCGATAGTAGATGCTGAAAAGTTCTGCCAATGGATGTTAGAAGAATTTAATTACAACGGGGAAACCGTAATGATGGCTCCTGCGAATGGTTTTTACTCTGACCTAAACAAAGGAAAAAATCAAGTTAGACTGGCTTACGTACTCAACGTTGATGCACTCAAAAATGCCGTTAAATGTCTAGATGAAGGATTAAAAACGTACAAAACAACAATAGAGAAATCTACTGTTGTTCCTGCTTCGGCTCAATAAAAAGCTCCTTAATTTTATCCTTTGAATCTGGCGCGAACTCTTGGTGGCAGCCAATACATGATTGAACCGTAATATTGAAGTACATCTCTTTATTTTGTTCTCCTAAAATTAAAGAATCGACCGCTTCGAGAAAACTTGTAGCCATGCCTTCGAATACAGCCCCCATAATAGTCGAGTCTGTCGGTATAGCCATATGTACTCCATGAATTTCATTAAATCGCGCTCTATCAATGTTTTTTTGCGCCATAATACTATCCCTCACCACCGCAAAGTTATTGTGCATTTCTCTCATGAGTAATGTCATCTCGCTATCGGTATTAGCTCCTTCTTTAGTTGTTTTTATCTCTTCTTTTTGCTGCTTTGAGTTACAAGCAATTATTAAAATTGTTGCAAAAAAGAGTATAATTATATGTTGCTTTTTCATTTTCATAATTTTTACAAAAGTAAATAATGTCTTTATGAATTCACTCAAAGTCCTCGTAAAGAATATATTTCTTCCTCATTGTTTTAAAGTCAGATAATCTCGGTTCCCAACTCGACTTTATTTGCTCAAGGCTGGTACTTGAAATTACTTGTTGCCTTAATACGATATTTCCTGCTAATAGGTTAAAAAAATTATTTTCTAGAAAGAATTTATCTTTTTCGGGGTATTGGTCATAAGCATCTAACAACCATTTTAGGTGTAGTTCTTGTACTGTTTTCATATATTTCGTTCCAACTTCTGAAAGATTTACGCCATTACATGTTTCACCCTTCAATTTAGGATTCTTAGCTCCTGATGTACTCAAAGGAACAAACTCATACTCTCCTTTTGGAAGCTTAGGATGTCCGTACATTTGAAAAGGGAATTCCGTTCCCCTACCAACACTTACTGTTGTTCCTTCGAAAAAACATAATGAAGGGTACAAATAAATCGAAGTCATATTGGGTAAATTCGGAGATGGCTTTACAGGTAGTTGATAATAATCTTTGTGTGAATAATTCTCACATTTTACATACTCTAACGCGCAACGCACACCGTTTTTTAACCATCCCTCTTCATTTACCATTACTGCATATTCAGCTATCGTCATTCCATGCACGACAGGAATTTCGTGTAGGCCCACAAAAGATTTATTCTTTTTTTCTAAAACAGGTCCATCAACGTAAAAACCGTTTGGGTTTGGCCTATCTAACACCAAAAAATCTGTAACTGTTTCGGCACAAGCCTCCATCACATAACTCATCGTAGAAATGTAAGTATAGAATCTTGCACCAACATCTTGAATCTCAAAAACTCCAATATCAATTCCTTTTAAATCAGAAATTTTCGGCTTTTTGTTTCCTCCATAAAGAGAGACTAAAGGCAATCCTGTTTTCACATCAATGCCATCTTTCACTACCTCTCCTGCATCAGCTTTCCCGCGAAAGCCATGTTCTGGAGAAAACACCTTAACAACATTTACCCCCAAAGAAAGAAGCGAATCAACCAAATGAGTATTATCAATCATTGATGTTTGATTGGCTACCACACCAACTGTTTTCCCCTCTAACAAAGGAAGGTAAACATAGGTTTGCTCGGCACCAGTTAGTACATCTCTGACATACAAAATTCGTCCGTCCGTTTGGGCATAAATTTGCACTGATAGAAAAAGTACAGCTACAATTATTTTGATAGTTTTACCCAAATTAGTTTCGG
>JAESTK010000327.1 GCA_016763645.1 Flavobacteriales bacterium | reverse complement strand
GCTAATTGGTAATGCCGTTGTGTAAATAAACGATCTTGAAAAATTGATTAAATAACTCCTTAGCGTTTCACTACCCAAGACAATTGCTCCGTGGCAGCCCAACGCTTTTCCATAAGTGTGCACTCGTGCAAAAACCTCATTTTGAATACCCAATTCTACACATCTCCCCTCTCCTTTTTTACCAAATAAACCAGTTGCGTGCGCCTCGTCCACAATTAAGTTGAAATCGAATTTTTGTTTGAGGTTTATCAATTCTTGTAATGGCGAAAAATCTCCATCCATAGAGTAAACGGATTCCACAACAACAAATACATTTCCTTTTGCCGACTTGAGTCTTGTCTCTAGGTGCTCAAGGTTATTATGTTTAAATTTAAACGATTCAGCTCTGCTTAATCGAATGCCATCGATAATAGATGCGTGAGATAATTCATCATAAATTACTGTATCGCCACGCTGCGGCACGCACGACAACAACCCGATATTGGCATCGTATCCTGAATTATATAACAAACCGGCCTCTGCATTGTGATATTCAGCTATAAATGCTTCCAGCTCTTCTGCTTCAATAGAATTTCCTGTCAACAAGCGAGAACCTGTTGAACCGCCAACTCCTACCGAATGATTTAGCACAGCAAAATCACGAGCAAAGCCCAAATAGTCATTTGAGGAAAAATCGATTAATCCATTAACGGTTTTAAGGGAACGAAGAGCGTTTTCTCCTTTTCGATTTTCAAGCTTATCTGATAGTGTTTGTTCTACATTCATTTCCCTCAAGGGATTGCTTCGTTGCACTCGCAATGACGCTCGACTAATTCAAAGAATCAACACGAGTAACTTTACGCACCTCCTTGGCTTCTGCTTTTTTGAGTTCGTTAGCTTCAATTTTGTGCTCGGGGCGACTCCATTTTGCCTGCTCTGTTTCGCGAACTTCTTTGTAAGATTCTTTTGTTTGTGGCTGTGCTCCATCAACGTAGGCCTTCTTCGGAGTTATATTCAACAAATCGAACAATTCCATATCCTCATTGTATTCAGGGTTTGGAGTAGTTAATAGTTTATCTCCTGCGAAAATTGAGTTAGCACCTGCCATAAAACACATCGCTTGTCCTTCTTGAGTCATATATGTTCGCCCAGCCGACAATCGAACTTGGGCTCTAGGCATCACAATTCTAGCTGTGGCGATCATACGTACCATTTCCCATATTGAAACAGGTTTTTGCTCTTCTAAAGGAGTACCTGGAACAGGCACCAAACCATTAATTGGCACAGAACTAGGGTGTGGGTTTAAACGAGACAAAGTGTACAACATTCCCACTCTATCATCATCGCTTTCTCCCATCCCAATAATTCCACCTGAACAAACATGAATTCCTTCGTTTTGAGCATGCTCGATGGTTCTTAACCTATCATCATATCCTCGAGTAGAGATAATCTCTTTATAAAATTCCTCGGACGAATCTAAATTATGATTATAAGCATATATACCTGCTTCTTTCAGCCTGCGCGCCTGATCTTGAGATAACATACCTAAAGTACAGCAAACTTCCATGTTCATGGAGTTTACCCCCTTTACCATTTCTAATACATTATCAAAATCGGTATCATTTTTTACATTTCGCCACGCGGCACCTAAACACACTCTAGAAGCTCCTCCAGCTTTTGCATTTTCAGCCATCTGAGTTACTTCTTCGAGCGACATCAAATCATTTTTATCGATATCGGTATGGTACCTAGCCGCTTGAGGACAATAACCACAATCTTCGGAACACCCACCAGTTTTAATCGAAATTAAAGAACTCACCTGAACTTCATTGGGGTTATGATTTTCACGATGAACGGTAGCCGCCTCGTAAATCAATTCCATAAAAGGTTTGTCGTAGATAGCTTTTATCTCCTCTTTAGTCCAATCGTATTTAATTTCGCTCATGTTTTCGTCCTATTATTTAAGCGTTCAAAGATAAGGTGTTTAATTAACCGTGATGCTGTATTTTTGCAAAAAATAATTCTTGTGAGAATTGACATCATAACCGTTTTACCACAACTACTTGAAAGCCCTTTTGGCGACTCCATTTTAAAAAGGGCGCAAACAAAAGGCATTGTGAAAGTCAATTTCCATAACTTGAGAGATTACGCTACCAACAAACACAAAAACGTTGACGACTACCAATTTGGTGGTGGCGCTGGAATGGTAATGATGATTGAGCCTATTTCTATTCTTATTGAAAAACTGAAATCGGAAAGAACTTATGACGAGGTAATATACATGACTCCCGATGGCGAAACGCTTAACCAAGGCATGAGCAACCAACTCTCTTCGGCTAAAAACATTATCGTACTCTGTGGTCATTACAAAGGTGTAGATGAGCGAGTTCGAGAGCACTACATCACTAAAGAAATTTCTATTGGCGACTACGTTCTTTCTGGAGGAGAATTAGCTGCAGCAGTACTTTGCGATTCCATTATCAGATTAATACCAGGAGTATTAAACAACGAAACTTCTGCTTTAACTGACTCTTTTCAGGATGACTTATTAGCTCCCCCCGTTTACACAAGGCCAGCAGAATTTAATGGCTGGAAAGTACCTGAAGTATTAACTTCCGGTGATTTCAAAAAAATTGAGGTCTGGAGAGAAGAAAAAGCAATTGAACGTACTGAGGCTAGACGACCTGATTTATGAAAAAGTTTTTTGTGCTACAATTAGGATTTTACTTATTATGTAGCTCATTGTTTTGTCAATCAAACGACAGCTTAATCCTTGAGCACCTAACCAAACTTACAAAAACAGAAGGATACAGAACTCATAACAACATTAAACTACTAAACAAAACTGCTGCATATATCTTCAACTATTGGACACAGTACGCAGACACCGTTTTCTATCAAAACTTTACTGTTAACAGTAAACAATATAAAAATGTAATTGCAAGGTTTGGGTCAAAGTGTGATGAGAAAATTGTAATCGGTGCTCATTATGATGTATGTGGACTACAAGAAGGTGCTGATGATAATGCCAGTGGAGTTGTTGGACTCTTAGAATTATCTAGATTATTTGAAACACCTAAACTAAACTATCAAATTGAGCTAGTTGCATATACCCTGGAAGAACCTCCATACTTTAGAAGCGAACACATGGGTAGCTATATTCATGCTAAATCTCTAGCTGACAATAAAGAGTCCATTTATGGGATGATTTCATTAGAAATGATTGGATATTTTAAAAATGAAAGTCACTCTCAATCATACCCCATTGGATTATTGAAATTGTTCTATGGTAATAAAGGAGATTTTATTACGCTCGTTAATAAATTTTACCGCGGTAAATTTGCCCGAAAATTCACCAAGTGCTATTCAAAAACTAAAATAATCAAGTCTAAAAAATTCTTTGGACCAAAGTCTCTTCCTGGCATTGACTTTTCTGATCATTTAAATTACTGGCATTTTGGGTACAGCTCGTTAATGATAACTGACACAGCATTTTACAGAAACAAAAACTATCATGAAAATACTGACAAATTAGAGACCCTTAATATAGAAAGTATGGCTAAAGTTATTGACGAAATCTATAATACGTTAATGTCATTACGATAACCGATGAAATCTCAAAAAACAGCGGAGAACCTACTAAAGCTGGAGCACAAAAAGCTTGCTAAAAAACTGCATCGAGCGGTTCACGAAGCAAATAACGATTACCACATAATTGAAGAAGGTGATAGAGTCATGGTCTGTCTTTCGGGTGGTAAAGACAGCTACACAATGCTTGACTTATTACTTTATGTGCAAAGTCATGCTCCAATGAACTTCGAAATCGTAGCCGTTAATCTCGACCAAAAACAACCTGGATTCCCTGCGCATATTCTACCTGCGTATTTGAAAAATTTAGGAGTTGAATATAAAATCATTACAAAAGATACTTATAGTATAGTAATTGATAAAACCCCAGAAGGTGCTACGATGTGTACGTTATGTTCTCGACTTAGACGAGGAACGTTATACTCTGCTGCTGCTGATTTAGAGTGTAATAAACTCGCACTTGGCCATCACAGAGAAGACATGATTGAAACGATGTTTCTTAACATGTTTTTTGGTGGTCGCCTGGAGGCTATGCCTCCGAAATACAGAACAGACGATGGCAAATTTGTTGTTATTCGCCCCTTAGCGTATTGCAAAGAAAAAGATATTGAAAAATATGCTGAATTACAAAATTACCCAATCATCCCATGCAATCTTTGTGGTTCACAAGAAGGAATGCAACGTCAGGTAATTAAGAAGATGTTATTGGATTGGGACAAAGATTACCCCGGAAGAACAGAGAAAATTTTTAAATCGATGCGAAACATCTCTCCTTCTCACATGTTGGATAAGGGGATTTTCGATTTTGAAAAACTAGAACGCAAAGTTCATTCAAAATCAACAGCTAATTCTGATTAGGCTATAACATTACCGCAGTACTATTTTTCACCTCACTAATTATAAAAGTACTGTATGTGCTTCCAATGTAGTCGAGTGTAGTCAATTTTTCATTTAAAAATTTACGGTATTCTTTCATGT
>JAESTK010000326.1 GCA_016763645.1 Flavobacteriales bacterium | reverse complement strand
TTTCTGATTAACGACTAGGTAATTATCACAAATTGATTGTTTTTTTTTGATACAAAGGATTTGAACACCAAACGTTTAAAAAGAATTAAAATCAATCTGGTTTAATCTTGAATTCAATTAGTTTTGTTGCTTATGTACAAACTCATTCTCCGCCCTCTGCTCTTCCTTATTTCTCCCGAAAAAGTTCATCACTGGGTAACTGGAGGGCTAAAGTTAGCTTGTAAAATACCAGGAAAGAAAGCTGCGTTAAAAGCCTTTTTTAATGTGAAATCTCCAAAGTTAGAGCGGGAAGTTTTCGGACTAAAATTTCCTAACCCTGTTGGATTGGCAGCAGGGTGTGATAAAAATGCAGAGTTTTACGAAGAACTTGCCTGCTTTGGTTTTGGCTTTATAGAAATAGGAACGGTTACTCCAGTCGCGCAGGATGGAAATCCGCAACCGCGCATGTTTCGCTTACCTAAAGACAATGGATTGATTAACCGAATGGGATTCAACAACCTAGGAGTTGAAGCTGCCGTACAAAGGCTTAAAAACAGAAGTCCAAA
This sequence comes from Flavobacteriales bacterium, assembly GCA_016763645.1. Lineage (GTDB taxonomy): Bacteria > Bacteroidota > Bacteroidia > Flavobacteriales_G > NORP312 > NORP312. Next base: position 3,441 of record JAESTK010000326.1, on the reverse strand, counting down.
CCTCATTATTGGAGGAAATATAGGTAAAAATAAAACTACACCCAATGAAGACGCAACGAGCGATTACGAAAAGTGTTTTCATGCGCTACACGATTATGTAGATTATTTTGTGGTAAACGTAAGCTCACCAAATACCCCGAATTTGCGAGACTTACAAGAAAAAGAACCCCTTACTAAACTGCTTTCTCACTTGATAGAATTAAATGAAAGTAAATTGACACAAAAGCCCATTTTACTAAAAATAGCGCCCGACCTTACCAATTCTCAATTAGATGATATTGTCGCGATTGTTTCCTATACTAAAATTGCAGGAGTAATAGCAACTAATACTACTATAGACAGATCGGTGCTTAAAACCGACAAACAGATTATTGAAGATATTGGTGCTGGCGGTGTCAGTGGAAAACCTGCAAAAAAACGCTCTACGGAAGTTATTAGATATCTTCATACTAAATCGAATGGCTCGTTTCCCATAATTGGTGTTGGTGGAATTCACTCTGCTGAAGATGCCATTGAAAAACTAGAAGCCGGAGCTTCGTTAATCCAAATTTTTACTGGTTTTATTTACGAAGGTCCTGGGTTAATAAAAAGTATCAACAAGAGATTAGCAAACATTTAAACTGGCACCGTGAAAGTCCGAATAATTTCAATATAAATTGTTAATATTGACTTTCACTTTTTAAAATTAGCGCATCAACTCTGAAACTGAAATAGAACAGCTTAGAAAAAAAGCATACTTTCTAGAGATTATTAATTCGTTTGCCGTCCAGCTACTAGCAGCCACCTCAACCGATGATGTAGTTTGGACTGTAGCAAAACATGCAGTCGCTAAACTTGGCTATGCAGATTGTATTGTTTACTTGCTCAACAAAAAAGGCACACATCTCATACAGCGAGCAGCACATGGCCCAAAAAATTCAATTGCATTAATATTAATAACCCAATTAAATTGAAACTTGGGGAAGGAATATGCGGTCATATTGCAGAAACTGGAATACCTGAAATCGTAGCTGACACATCAACCGACTATAGATATCGGGTAGATGATGTTCGTAGACTTTCTGAGCTATGCGTACCTATTTTATCTAACAATAAAGTAATCGGAATAATCGATTCAGAGCATCCTGAAAAGAATTTTTACACAGCGCAAGATCTTGAAATCCTTATCACAATTGCGGCTATGGCCTCAACCAAAATCGATCAAACAAGAACGCAAGAATTACTTACGATTCACCTCAATGATTTGGAGGGCATAATTGAATCAAAAACGAGTCAACTTCAAAAAACTGTTCGTGAACTTCGATCTTCGTACGACAAAATTCAAAAAAGCGACCTTGAGAAAGAAACTCTACTTAAAGAGATTCACCACAGAGTAAAAAATAATTTACAGATAGTATCTAGTTTGTTGAGTTTACATGCAGGTAAATCGAATAACGAAACGGAAATCGAAGTTTTTAGAGATTGTCAAAATCGCATACAATCTATGTCGGCAATACATGGGCAACTATATGAAAAAGGAAATTTAGCCGAAATTGACGCAAAGAAATACATTGAAGAAATTTGCCACGAACTTCATCTTTCTCATGGGGCATCTAAAACCATAACAATAAAGTATGATATTGAACCGCTTTCTTTTGATATCGAAACATCTGTACCTCTTGGTTTAATTTTAAATGAACTTATTGCCAATACATTAAAACACGCATTCCTTGACCAAATTGGGGCAGTTGAAGTTGGCTTAAAAAAGAAGGGTAACGATGTTGTCTTTAGTATAAAAGACAATGGAATAGGATTTGATGTGATGAAAAAACATGATACATTAGGTATTGAGCTTATTCATACTCTTACCTCTCAGCTTGATGGCCGTATTGACTTCTTCTCGGGTAAAAGTGGCACTAAATGTGAAATTATCTTTCCTGTTTCGTAATCTTTTTTGGAATTAGAAATTTTATATCAAGATGAGTATTTAGTCGTAATCAATAAGCCTAATGGCTTAGCTGTGCACCGATCTAAATTGGTAGGCAATACCAATGTTTTCGCTCTTCAACTACTGCGAGACCAAATCGACCAGAAAGTATTTCCGATACATCGGCTCGACCGGAAAACAAGTGGCGTACTGCTGTTTGCTCTTTCTCCGAAGGTTTTGTCACTTATGCAAAAACTGTTTCGGGAAAAAGAAATTTTGAAAACCTATGTTGCGATAGTAAGAGGCCACACCAAACAGCACGAAATTATCGACTACCCCTTAACTAACGGTAACAATAAAACACAAGAAGCAATAACCGAATATTCTCTTTTGGCAGCCACCGAAGTGAATAGACCACTTGGTAAGCATGCTACTTCTCGTTATTCTTTATTGGAGATTAAACCTCAAACAGGGCGAATGCATCAAATTAGAAAGCACATGAATCACATTCGCCATCCAATTATTGGAGATCGACCGCAAGGCTGCAGTAAACAAAATAGAATGTTTTTAGAAAAATGGAACATGAACACGATGATGCTTCATGCACAAAAAATTGATTTTATTCACCCTATAACAAAAGATCAAATTTCGATTTTGGCTGAGTTTCCCAACGAATTTAAACGGGTACTAAATTTGTTATCACTTGATTTTTCCAGTTCCCGAAAGTAAGATCGCTATTGGTCGAGTAGCCTCGAACCGACTAAATAAAATAATCATCACCACGGTTATTGGCACACAAAGAATCATACCTACAACTCCCCAAACCAAACCCCAAAAAGCTAACGAAAGCAACACAACTAAGGAGCTAATATTAAGCGAATTTCCCATTAATTTAGGCTCAATAAAATTACCCACTACTAACTGAATTGCTCCTATACAGCTTAATACCCATATAAAAGGTCCCATTTCACCAAACTGAAGTAACGCAGTTAAAGCTGGAAACACCGTTGCAATTAACGAACCAATGGTTGGGATATAATTGAGTAAGAATATTAAGATGGCCCAAAACATCGGGAAATCAACACCAATAAATAATAACGCAACGTAACTCAAAGTACCTGTAATTAAACTAATGATAGTTTTAAGTGTAATATAATTTCCAAACGCTTTGTCAATTTCTTGAAACAGTGTTCTTGCCGACTGAAAACGCTCTGAGTTAGGAAACATCCCTTTTAATTTATTAGGCATAAACGCCTCCTCCAGCAACAGGAAAACAACATAAAGTATTACCAAAAATATATTTCCCAAAACACCTGATAATGAAGTAAATATATCTTTCAATATGTTAGAAAAACCGTAAGTAGAAGATATCGATTTTAACTCATTGAGAATATCAACTCCCAGCATATTATTACCCGATTCGATTAATGAATTGATATTCGCTTTGTACTTAGAACCTGTTCATAATCTTTTCACTATAATGGCGATGAATGCAAGTACGACAAACTGAAGGCTGTTATTGAGTTTTCTCTCGC
>JAESTK010000151.1 GCA_016763645.1 Flavobacteriales bacterium | reverse complement strand
TTAATTGAATTCAAATTAAAAGGGATAACCAAAGTTGTTTTCGGAGACATAGCCTTAGTAGGTTTAAAGGAATATCGCGACAACCTTTTGTCAAAAGAAGGCATGACGGGTGTTTATCCGTTGTGGAAACAACCTACCCTTAAACTAATTTATGAATTTTTAGACCTTAAATTTTCGACCACAATTTGCTGCATTTGTACCGAATTTTTAACTAAAGATGATGTGAGTCAAATAATTGATAATAAGTATATTGAAAAATTAAATAAGAGTATAGATCCTTGTGGTGAAAACGGTGAATTTCACACCTTTTGTTGGGATGGACCAATTTTTGAAACACCAATTCAATTTACGCTAGGAGAAAAAATATTTAAACCCCTACAAATGCCTAGTGATAAAGAGATAAGAGACGATGAGGGGTTCTGGTTTTGCGATTTGATTCCAACTACTTGATAGGTACCGATTTTCTCTATTTATTTTCAGATAGAAAATGTACTTTTGTGAGTACTTGTATTGGCATAAGTATTGTGCTAAATGGAAAAGAGTGAGGCTACGCACCCACATATCAGATAATGTAGGACTTTTCGTTAAAAGAGTAGTACTTCTGGTCATTTTATTCTGTTTTTTTTCGGTTAAAATAATTGCACAGGGACCGTTCATTTTGTTTGTTGATGGAACCGTTAAAGAGGGAAAGGTAAAATTAGTTGGCGCCACGGTTACGGTATATGAAGATGGGAATAAAACAGGGTCTGTTATAGTTAATGCTACAGGAAAATTTGGTTTCGATTTGTTGATGGACCACCAATATATTATCGAGTTTTCGAAAGCAGGATACGTTTCTAAAAAAATTAGTGTTAACACCAAAGGTGTTCCTCCGGAAGATGCTGAATTTGGTTTTGAATTTGGTGGATGGCAGGTATTATTATTTAAGAAAGTAGAAGGGTTAGACGTTTCTATCTTGGATAACCCTGTTGGAAAAATCTTCTATGATCCAGAAGATGGGGGGTTTAATTATGATGTAAAATATACCAAATCCATTCGAAATGAAATGGATAAACTTCAGTCAGATCTTGCCAATAAACTCGCAGCAGCGGCAGCAGCAGAACAAAATTACAAACACGCAATTACAGCTGGAGATAAAGCATTTGGATCCTCACATTACAGTAGCGCTGTAGAGCATTACAACAAAGCTCTAGAGGTGAAACCTGGAGATACTTATGCCACAAGTAAATTGGCAGAAGTAGAAACTAAAGCGGCAGGTGAAAAAGCTGCTGCTGATGCAACAGCAGCGAAAGATTTGGAATTTAGCAACTTGGTTACAGAAGCCGACACTAAATTTAAAAATAAAGATTATGATGGAGCTAAAGCCGCATATACTGCTGCAATAGGTGTAAAACCGAATGAAAAATACCCTAAAGATCAAATCAAAAAAATAAATGATTTAATCGCAAATGCTGCTGAAGAAGAAAGGTTGGCAAAAGCAGCAGAGGAAAAACGTCTAGCTGATGAAAAAGCAGCCGAAGAAGCTAAGTTGGCTGCCGAAAAGGAGGAGAAGAGGTTAGCAGAAGAGGCTCCAGCTCAAAAAGCCGAAGAGGAAAAATTAGCGAAGGAAGCAGCGGATGCTGCTGTTAAAGCTGAAGAGGAACGTTTGACTAAAGAAGCCGAAGAAAAACGACTAGCAGAAGAAGCAGCACAAGCAGAAAAGGATAGGTTAGCCCAGGAATCTGCCGATGCCGAAGCAAAGCAAGCTGAAGAAGAAAGATTAGCCCAAGAGGCTGCTGATGCCGCGGCTAAAGCTGAGGAGGAAAGATTAGACCAGGAAGCCGCTAATGCTGCGGCTAAAGCTGAAGAAGAACGTTTGGCTAAGGAAGCCGCAAATGCTGCGAAGGCGGAAGAAGAAAGATTAGCCCAAGAGTCAGCCGATACTGCTGCCAAAGCCGAGGAAGAAAAATTGGCACAAGAATCCGCAGATGCTGCTGCCAAAAATGCAGAGGAAGAGCGTTTGGCTAAAGAAGCGGAGGATAATCGATTGGCTGAAGAAGCAGCGCAAACAGAAAGAGATAGATTAGCCCAAGAAGCTGCTGCTAAATCCGAAGAAGAAAGATTGGCACAAGAAGCAGCCAATGCTGCTAGGCTAGCAGAAATTGAAGCTGATAAAGAGGATGTTAGAAAGAGAAAATCTGAAGAGGATATAGCTTTAGATGCTGAACACCAAGCGAGATTGGATAAAATTACATCTGAACAGCATACTTTATCGGAATATCGTGCTGTGATAGAAAAGGCAGATTTACATTTCAACTTTAAGAAATATGAGGCAGCTATAACAGAATATGAAAACGCATTAGCAATGCGCCCTGATCAGGTACACCCCAGAGAGCGGATTGATCAAATTCATAAGATACTTGGTATTGAAGCAAATAAAGCTAAAATGGGTACGGCAACAACCCAAGACTATCATTTACCTAAAGATGATTTTAGAAATGCAATAGCTGAAAAATACCCTGAAGGTATTACCGAAGAATTGGAAGTTTTAGGAAATAAAACAATCACAAAAAGATACGTGGTAAAAGGAAACCACGGAGATGAGTACAAAATGATTAAGCACAGTTGGGGGGGTAAATTTTTCTTTAAAAATGACCAACAGATTACCGAACTTCTTTGGACTAAAGAAACGGAGCCTTAAAACCCGTAACCTATATTGAATCCTAAGCTAAATTTTAAAGACCCGTTATACGTTGGTGGTAAGCCTAGGTCTAGGGGGTCAATAATTGTGATTTGAGTTTGCGAATAGCGCTCAACCCATTCGTTTTTTTTGTAGCCAAGCCCAGTAAACATATCGATAGCAACTTTACCTAAAAATAGTTGCCCACCAATTAAAATGTTGGCATTAAATTGTGTTGCGCGAATCCAAATATCATAAACTTGAAAATATTGCATGTATATTTTAGCGGTTGAATAGGAAATGTGTGGGGAAACATAAAATCCTTGAGGTGCAAGGAAATCAGAGTTGTTAAAATTGTCTCCAAACTGAGAAAAATAAAATTTATGACTAGCTTGAACTCGATAGCCCTGTACTTTTAGTTTTTGATCAAACCCATTGTTGTTTATATTGTTTCCAGACTCTATAATTGCTAAAAAAGGGCTTTTGCCTAAGTAAGAAAATCCAATTTGAGTAGATTGGTTTTTGCTCACGGCATATTCTGTAATAAGTCTAAATTCCGAGGTAAGAGGAATAACACCTACGAGCATCGAAAAAGGATTTCCTTTAATTACCGTACGGACCTTATGAGGTGAGTATGGGTGCGAAGACTCTTCTTCTTGAGCTTTAGCATAGCTATAAGCAAAGAATAAAACTACTAGTATAAAAAATTTAACTCTCAAAAAGGTAATCGAGCTTCAGGTTTTGATGACAATGATGCAAATTGGTTTTCCTTGTATTTATACATTCCCGCAATTCCTATCATGGCAGCATTATCAGTACAGTATTCAAATTTCGGTATAAAAACATTCCAATTATTCTTTTTACCTAAGTTTATTAAATCTTCGCGAAATTTAGAGTTTGCCGAGACACCCCCAGCAATAGCTATTTCAGTAATATTTGTTCGTTGTATTGCTATTTGAAGTTTATCTAAAAGGGTAGAAATAATGGTATGTTGAATTGAAGCGCAGATATCGTTTAAATTCTCCTCAATAAAATTCTTATCGAGTTTGATGTTATCCCGAATAAAATATAAAAAAGATGTTTTCAATCCGCTAAAGCTAAAGTTTAGATTATCTACTTTACTTTTTGGAAATGAATACTTTATGTTGTCTCCAGTTTTAGAATATTTGTCAATTAATGGTCCTCCAGGATATGATAACCCAATAATTTTAGCAACTTTATCGAAAGCTTCACCAGCTGCATCGTCTAACGTTTTTCCTATAATTTCCATTTGCAACGGAGAATCAACTCTAACAATTTGTGTGTGCCCTCCAGAAACGGTTAGACATAAAAAAGGGAACTTAGGCTTTCTATTTTCGGCATTATTGCCATCAATTTGATGTGCTAAAATATGGGCTTGCATATGGTTAACCTCAATTAAAGGGACGTTTAACCCAGCTGAAATCCCTTTTGCGAAGGAGCTTCCTACGAGCAAAGAGCCCAACAGCCCAGGTCCTTTTGTATAAGCCACCGCATCTATATCAGATTTATCAATTCCTGCATCTTGAATTGCTTGATTAACCACAGGAATGATATTTTGTTGGTGCGCTCTTGAGGCAAGTTCTGGAACAACTCCACCGAATTCTTCGTGTACTTTTTGTGTAGCAATTACATTTGACAGTACGGTTTGGTTTTTGAGTACAGCCGCAGAGGTATCATCGCACGATGATTCTATGGCTAATATCGTAATGGGTTCAGTCAATTGTTCTAAATTTGATTGCTTCAATCAAAACAGTTTCAAAGGTATCAAAAAGTGGGGTAAAATAGCATTGCGGGTTATCGGGATAATCATCATTCTTTTGTTGATATCGTATTCTAGTTTACACCACCCTAAGGTACAAACGTACATCACGCAAAGCTTTGCTGAAAGTTTAGCTGAGGAGTTAGGCGCAGAAGTTACTATACGAGGTGTTGACGTAGAGTGGGTGAAAACGGTTGTGCTCGAAGGTGTTTTAATCAAAGATTTACATAAAGATACTCTTTTGTATATCGAAAATTTTGCACTCAACATAGTCGATTATAGTGTTGATAGTAATTACTATCATTTTGGCGAGGTTGAATTACGAAATGCTGCATTTCATTTAAAACAATACAAAGGCGAAAAAGACCTAAACCTTCAATTTATTATTGATCATTTTGCATCCGAAGACACGGCAAATACAAGATGGCTTATAGATGGAGAAGTATTAGTGTTCGAAAATGTTAATTTTAAATATCATAATGAAAATGTTATAGATTCTATAGCCTCTGGTATTAACTTTTCCGATTTAGAAGTTCTGATTACAAGTGGTGAATTTCGTAAAATGCACGTTGTTGGAGATACAATTGTTGGTCGGTTAAATAACCTAAACTTAGTAGAAAAAAGTGGATTCGAGATAAAGACATTCTCTGCATTAACAGAAATTAGCTCAGTTCATGTCTCGTTAGAAGAGTTATATCTAGAGACTAATTCTTCTGAAATCAAAGGAGATATTAAATTTAGATACACCGACTATGGAGACTATGCCGATTTCGTAAATAAAATTCACATAGAATCTCACCTCGATTCAACCCGATTAAATTTTGCTGATATTGCATATTTCGTCCCTTCGCTAAACGGAGCCAATCAAGAAATTATGGTTTCATTATCAGTCAAAGGAAACGTAAATAGTTTTATTGTTTCAGACATTGATATCGCATTCGAAAAAAACACAAAAATTAAAGGAAATTTAGTAATGAGTGGTTTGCCTGACATTCACAGTACTTTTATTCATTTCGATGATGTAAATATCCAAACTCATTACTCCGATCTACAAAAGATACAACTGCCGCCCTATAACACAGCGAACTATTTAGAGCTACCGAACGAAGTGAAAAAGCTCGGAATATTAACATTTAATGGAGATTATAGAGGCGTAATTTCTGAGTTTGAATTAAAGGGTGAACTATATACAGCTCTTGGAAAAATAGGAACCAATATTCAGTATACTGAAAGTAAAGAAACAGGATTTAAGCAATATGATGGACGAGTATATGCCATTAATTTTGATGTCGGAAAGCTATTAGAAACAACAGAAATTGGTAATGTTACTTTCGATTTTGATGTTAATGGAATTGGTGTAAATCCGAATGATGCAAAAGCAAATTTATTAGGCGAAATATCGTCAATCGAGTTATTAAACTACGTTTACACTGATATAGAGATAGAAGGCGATGTCTCGAATGGAAAATTTAATGGTTATACAGTGGTGGATGACGAAAATGCCTATCTCCGTTTTGATGGAATTGTAAATTTTACCGATAAAATTCCTGAATTTCAGTTTATTGCCACTATTCAAAATGCTAATTTGAGTAAATTGAACCTCGCATCAGATTCTTGCGATTGCATAATTTCGTCTTTTATAATAGCCGATTTTAAAGGGATAACGATAGATGATGTCGAAGGGCATATCGGAATATATCAAACCCAATATCAACAAGGAGATAAACAAGTAGAAATACAAGATGTAGAATTATTTGCATCTAAGGATAGTATTGCCCGAACCTTAAAGTTGGTTTCTGATATGATAAATGGAGAGTTAGTTGGCGATTACAAAACCGCTGACATTTATCAATCCCTCAACTATTTAATTTACCAATCTTTACCGGCAATTTTTGACGAAGAAATAACAGCTCCAGACACGGTTTATTTTGAGTATGAATTTGAAATTGCGAACACAAAAGCAGTTACAGATATTTTTATTCCGAAATTTGAATTAATAGAACCCTTTAAAATTACAGGAAAATTAGATTCCAGAGATAGTAGTTTTTATGCAATAGCAACGTGTAAAGAGTTAAATTATTCGAACCTTTCAATAGCTAACTTTACTTTTGAAAGCCAAAGTAAAAACGGAGTATTAAAGGTAGATGTTACTTCCGATAGGCTATTGGTAGGAGATAGTCTAGAGATTTTGAATTATGAATTTTTCACCAAAGGAGTGAATGACCTTGTGCAATTCGAAACCTCATTTAACAATCAAGATTCATCAATGAACTATGCTAATATCGATGGAATATTGCTGATAGAAAACGCTACTAAATTCAATTTAGGATTAACACATTCTGATGTTTCGATAGATGGTTTACTCTGGAAACTTAAAGAAAATAACTCTATCAACGTTGACTCTACGAGTATTACGATAAAAAATATCCAATTCCAGAATGACTCTCAAATGATTATCGCAGAAGGAAAAATAACAGAAAACCCGATCGATAAAATTTTGCTTTTAGTTGATGATATTAGGCTAGAAACGTTTAATAAGTTTTACAAAGGCAGTGGACTTACCTTGTCTGGAATAGCAAATGGAAATGCTGTAATTTCTAATCCTTATCATGGGTTAATTTTTTCGACTGATTTAAATTGTTCGGAATTACTCATCAACGGAGATACTTTAGGAAATGGGAATATTAATGCGAGATGGAATATTGAGGAACAAGCAATAAAAACTAATGGAAATATTGGTAACGAATTTGCCTTTACAGGTCGATATTTTCCAAAAAAAGAGGACGAAAATATTGATATGATTCTGACAATGGAGAAACTGAGATTAAAGAAGTTCGAGCCCTTTGTAGAAGGTGTACTATCAGATGTAAAAGGAGATTTGTCAGGAGTTTTAAAAATAAAAGGAACGCTTGAAAAGCCAAAAGTAAAAGGCGTTTTAAATCTTGTCGATGCAGGTATTAATGTAGATTACCTCAATACTTATTACACCTTAAAAGATGAATACATAACCATCGAAGAAGATTGGTTTGGGTTCGATATCATAACCATAGAAGATAGACACGGAGGAATTGCAACTGCTACAGGCACTATAGTCCATGAAAGTTACAAAAACATGAATTTTGATGTAGCATTGTTTCCTATATTTTTTGAAGCGCTACACACTACCGCAGACCAAAACCCTCTATACTATGGAGATGCATATGTAAGCGGTGTGGTTAATATTAGCGGTTTTGCTGAGACCATGAAAATGGATATTAACGTTCGCACAGAAAAAGGAACAGACTTGTATGTTCCACTCGATGGTTCGAAAGAATATTCTCAAATCGATTACATCAAGTTTATTGTTAAAGATTCATCATTATTAGCGCAGCAAGAAGAATACAAAGTTGACCTTAATGGCATGGAAATGACTTTCGATTTAGAGGTAACGCCAGAAGCAAGGATGCAAATTATTTTTGATGA
>JAESTK010000325.1 GCA_016763645.1 Flavobacteriales bacterium | reverse complement strand
GGTGCTAATTGACCACCCAAAACCACTGGCGAAGAATTGTAATTATTAGCCATTGTTCAAGTTCAAATTTAGTGATTTATTTAACATTTATTTTTCGGTCTCTTTTCCGCATTGACTCCCCTTGTAATTTGTGCTGTGGGTTATTTTACATGAAGCACAACGTTGCTTTAAAATAAACTAACGTTGAGATTCGAAGGTAGCGGAAATTTTCGAAGAAAGTAAAAAATAAAATTTGCAGAATTGTACTAGCAAGAAAACTATTCCTTCCTATTGTTCAAATAATTATCCCAACGGTCTAACACATTTTGGAAGCTTTGAGGTAATTCAGAGTCGAATTCTAGTCGTTCACTAGTAATCGGGTGATCCACCGCAAGCGTTTTTGCATGTAGCGCCTGACCAGGTATTTCTTTAAATGTGTTGTGCACAAATTGCTTGTATTTGGTAAAGGTTGTGCCTTTCAGGATTTTATCTCCACCATAAGATTCATCATTAAATAATGGATGGCCGATGTATTTAAAATGGGCACGTATTTGGTGAGTACGTCCTGTTTCTAACTTACACTCAACTAAGGTAACATAACCAAATCGTTTCAATACTTTATAGTTGGTGGCTGCTTCCTTACCAAAATCTCCTTCGGGAAAAACTTGCATAACCTTTCTATTCTTAAGACTGCGACCAATATGCCCTTCTATTCTACCTTCATTAACCTCAATATCACCCCAAACCAAAGCCCAGTATTTACGGTCGGAAGTTCTGCTAGAAAACTGTTTCGATAAATGCGTAATCGCTTCTTCTGTTTTGGCAACAACCATAATGCCGGTTGTTAACTTATCTAATCGATGAACAATACCTGGCCGATCATTAAAATTGCCACGTTGAGGTAAATTATCGAAATGGAACATTAACGCATTTACCAATGTCCCTGTATAATTGCCATGACCAGGATGTACAACCATTCCAGCTTCTTTATTTACTATAAGCATCTGCTCGTCTTCGTAAACTACATCAATCGGAATGTCTTCAGCGTTTATTTCAATAATGCGCTTGGGAGGCATTTGCAGTACAATTTCGTCACTCGGACGAACTTTGTAATTAGCTTTTATTACTTCTCCATTTACCGAAACGTAGCCGTCCTTTATACCACTTTGAATTTTACTACGCGAAGTATTAGGAATTCTGTCAATCAAAAATTTATCGATTCTTAATAATTTTTGATTGGGGTCAGCAATTATATTGATGATCTCAAATTCCTCATCTTCACTTTCGATATCATCCATTTCTTCGCTCATTAGCGTGCGATAATTAATTTGTAATCTTCTGTTGTTTGCTCTTGAGTAGTAATTCGAACAAAATAAACTCCTCGGTTGAGCTGCGATATATCAATTGTATTTTCGTAAGCCAAGTTGTATTCTGAATAAACAATTTGTCCCGTTACGTTTATTAGTTGCAGGGTAGCATTTTCTGCTCCTCGAATAGTAATGGATCCGTTTGCCGGATTTGGATAAATTTCAATAGTTTGTTTATCGCTTTCTTCTACTGATAATGAGTAAATTGGGTTTAAGCTAACCTTACCAAAATCGGGACGCATCATTAAACTGCCAACAAAAGAAGTTGGCTCCCAATCGCCATCTACATTAAAAAACAGGTTAGATTGCGATTCATTATTCATATCGAAACCAATATAAACTTTATCATTTAGGCTTTGCTCGAAACCGATAAAGAATTTTCCAGCAGGGATTATTGTTTCTCTATCTATATAAAATCGCATAAAACGGACGGGCAGAGTATCGCCCACGTACAAAGTGTCTCGTGCATATCCTACGTATAAAGTGTCGCTTGGTAATCCACTGGCTTCGCTCCAAATCATCACTTTTATAGAGTTGTCTGATAGTGTAAACATCTCGGGAAAATGTATGAGGATTGATTGAAGTGTATCAGCCTCTTCTAATTCATAGCCATACGCTAATTGAGAACCTGCACCAATTATAGTGTAAGCTCGTTCGGGCGAACCATCATCATAAGCATAGTACGAACTAAAAACCTGCGAATATCGAACGGTATCATTTGCTGTGTTTTGCTCTTGTCCAGCAATAGTATTGGATTGCGTGGAGTAAACAATTTCGAATTCTTTTTCAGAATCTCCATCTGATGGAAAGGTGAAATTATAAGGTGAAGAATTGATAGGAAATGTTACATTTTCAACTGTTTCCCCAATAAAACTTGGAATTAAGCCATTTGAAATAGTTGAAGTGAATATAGTGGAATTAGTAGATTTATCAATTACTTGGTACATATTTTGAACCGCAAGGTCGGAAACACTTCTATTTGTGACTTCAAAGTCAAAATCAGTTTTTGTATACTTAGATGGGTTTAATAAATATTGATCCCACGGCATGGAACTGTATCCGTTTATCAACCCTAAGTCTAAACTTTTAAATCCTAAATCAGTTGTAACTTCAAACGATGTTGTTCTGTTGTCATTTAGGTAAACATAATCGATATTCCATTGATCTAAACTACCAGAAAGAGTACCATAATTTTAAAACGAAATTTAAATCCTTTGGCCAGTCTATCGCCAGTTAAGGATATTGAAACAAATTTAAAATCGGGTACGGTACCATTTACTAGTGCTGCCGAATCTCCGCCAACCGACCAAGCATGAACCCACTGGGAAGAGTCAGAAATAAAAAACTCTAACACCAATGAATCTTTTTCTTCGGGTTGATTTCCTAACCCCTGTTGTTGGTAATAGAAACTTAGCACAACATCTGTTTTGCCCAATAAATTAATGGGTTTTGAAGTTAAGTAATCCGCAATTCCGTAGCTATTTTCGTTTTGAACATTATATGCATGGCCTAAAGAGTCTATACCATCAAAAGTTGCAACACCAACTGTTGGCGCATCAATATGAAAAGTATTATTGATATAAACGTTGTTGTCCGTCCAAAGCGATGTGCTATCGTAGGCAATATAAATTGGTTCAAACACATTGTAAAATGTGGTGTCGGGTGTAATAAGATTAGAATCGATTACTGTTCCGTTGGAATAGAAATAATTGTAACTGGCCCAATATGTCCCAATAATCCAGGAGTTTGCGCTGTCGGGACTAAATTCTTCTAAAGTAAAAACTTCATTTGGAAGAGTATCCACCGTTCCAGTGACAATGCTGTAATAAAATGAAAAAGTTGTGTCGAAACTCAAAAAAATAGAATCGAACGGTGCTCCGTTTTTACGATACTTGGTGTAAGTGGTGTCTAAAAAACTTAACTCGCCTGTATTACCATAACGATGTAGTTTTACGCTAGAAAAATCATCTAAAAAGGGAAGTTCTAGCGTATCTATTAGATATGTTATTTGTAATCCCCCGTATCTTTTCTGTGTTTGATTTTCTATTTTAAACAGTGCTGCGTTACTTTTCAAATCAAGTAATTCTTCTTGTGCAAAAACAGAAGCACCCAAAACAATTGCTATGAATAAACTAATGTATCTCAATTATCAGATATTGAATCGTTTATTAACGAGTCGTTAGGTAAATTAACAGAAGGCCATTTGGCAGGGTCTATCGTTCGCCAGACATCAATTGTACTTCCTAAGTTAATGGCTGCTGTAGAATCATATTCGGGAGCCTGACGGTAAATTTTTGCATTTATTGAATCTTCTTCTGTTTCACGCAATTCGCATTCGTTTATTCCAAACCCTAATATCATTTCACGGAGCACAAGTCGCGCTTTCGCTTCAGTTAGACTGACCAAATTAGGAATAGCTATTTTCTCATCAGATTCACCCAAACCCAAAACAATATCTATTTTGGTGTTTTTAGCGACTTTAATTTTACCATCAATTTCTTTCCCCTCAATTTCTAATCGAATAACCGCATCTACAGCAATGTTTGGTTCATAAATAATCTCCCCAATTCGCAAACCCTTTGATTCGATAATACCAAATGCAATTCGAGAAGTAACGTCTTTTAATTCGGGCAATTCTATTAAAGGTGGCAAAACTCGAGAAACAGTTAAATAAATTTTTCTGTCTTTTTTTACTTGAGATTCTGGCTTGGGATTTTGCTCTAACACCGCACCTTTCGCAAAATTCGGTTTATAAACCGAATCGATAATTTTATAACCCAAGTCATATTCTGAAGCAAAATCTTCAATTTCTGCAATCGTTTTTCCGCTAAAGTCAGGAACTGTAATTGTTTGCCCGTGTAGCGTGTACGAATCCAAATATTGGAAAACACTCCACAAACCGCCACCAGTTATTAATCCCGCCACAATTAAGTGAACGATAAATCGTTTGCTAAATAAAAACTTAATAAAATCAATCATTCTAGACCATTGTAATCCCTAATAACGCAAATAAATAGAAAAATTATGTATCGATTACAATTAACGTTAAAATGTTGATTAATTGATGGGGGTACTCAACCAAATTAAGATTGAATCAAAGTATCTTTACACTTTAGATTTTTTATCTCATGAAAAAGAAAATAGCCGTAGTAACAGGAGGTTTTTCTGGTGAAGCAGAAATTTCGCTTAAAAGTGCCGAAACTGTACTTTCCCATATCGACAGAGAAAAGTACGAACCATATAAAACTATCATTCTTAAGAACAAGTGGCTTGTCGAATATCAAGGAAGGGAATACCCAATCGACAAAAACGATTTTTCGGTTACGATTGATGGTACTAAAATTTCGTTTGATGGAGTTTTTGTCATTTTGCATGGAACACCTGGCGAAGATGGAAAACTGCAAGGTTATTTTGACATGATTGGCTTACCTTACACCAGTTGCGGGGCAACAACTTCTGCACTAACTTTTAACAAAGCTATTACCAATAGATTGCTAAGCACATATGATATCAATGTGGCAAAATCAGTTGTTTCTTACCGCGAAAATCCCACCACCGCAAATATAATTTTAGAAAAAATTGGAACACCTTGTTTTGTAAAACCAAACAATGGCGGCTCTAGTATTGGGATTTCTAAAGTCAACACTTCTGACCAATTAGCAGGCGCATTAGAAAAAGCGTTTCATGAAGATTCCGAAATTATTATTGAACAATTTTTAGAAGGAACTGAAATTACATGTGGTGTAATTTCTCAAAACAACGAGCCCAAAGCGTTAGCAATTACCGAAATAGTTTGCGAAAGTGAATTTTTCGATTTCGAAGCAAAGTACAACGATCACGCTACACAAGAAATTACACCCGCTAGAATTGATGACACGAGATATCAAGAATGTCTTAAACTTTCAGAATTTATATACGAAACACTACAATGCAAAGGCATGATTCGCATTGACTATATGATTTCGAACGACAAACTTTTTGTGATAGAAGTAAACACTATACCTGGTTTAACTGCCGCTAGTTTGCTCCCTCAGCACGCTGAACACTCAGGAATATCTACAAAAGAGTTGTTTACAAATGCCATTGAGGCGATGTTTTAGAACTTACTAATTGTTCAAGGAAAATACACCTAATATTCATACTTTTGCTCTCCTAATTTAAGAAGTCAAAATGAAAATTTCCTACAACTGGCTAAAAGAATATTTACCGATTGATTTAGAGCCCTCAAAAATTTCTAAATTACTTACCGATTGCGGTTTAGAAGTTGAAGGAGAAGAAACATTTCAATCAATTAAAGGGGGGCTAGAAGGCTTGATAATTGGTGAAGTCCTTACGAAAGAAAAACACCCGGATGCCGACCGTTTAAATTTGACTACAGTAAATATTGGAACCAACGAACCAGCAAATATTGTTTGTGGAGCTCCAAATGTAGAGGTCGGTCAAAAAGTTGTTGTTGCACCGATAGGTTCAACAATCCACCCGATTGAAGGTGATGGATTTACCATGAAAAAAGCTAAAATTCGTGGTCAAACTTCTGAAGGGATGATTTGTGCCGAAGACGAAATTGGATTAGGGAATGGACATGACGGAATTCTGGTTTTAGATAATTCTGCCATACCCGGAACTATCGCAAGCGAATACTTTGAAGTAGAAACAGATACCATTTTCGAAATCGGATTAACTCCAAACCGTGCCGATAGCATGTCGCACTATGGCGTGGCAAGAGATCTGCGTGCTGTGTTAATGAGCTTAGGCCAAACACCAACTTTAACCGCTCCTTCTACTGATTCTTTTAGAAAGGATAATGATAATTTATCAATCGAAGTTGAAGTAAAAAATCAAGATGCCTGTCCGCGTTATGCAGGAGTTACGATTAGTGGAATTAAGGTTGAAGAATCTCCAAAATGGTTACAAAATCGTTTGAAGTCCATTGGACTCAACCCAATTAATAATATAGTTGATGTTACCAATTTTGTGCTGCATGAGCTTGGGCAACCCTTGCATGCTTTTGACGCAGACAAAATAACAACTAGAAAAGTGGTTATTCAGACTTTAGCAGACAAAACTAAATTCACCACACTTGACGAGCAAGAAAGGGAGCTTAACGAAAATGATTTAATGATTTGCAACGGCAATGAGCCTATGTGCATTGCGGGGGTTTTGGGAGGAATCGCATCAGGAGTATCTAATTCTACAACAAACATTTTTTTAGAAAGTGCTTATTTCAATCCCGTTTCAGTTCGAAAAATGGCTAAACGACACGGGCTAAATACCGATGCTTCTTTCCGTTTCGAAAGAGGTGTTGATCCCAATATTACTGTCGATGCCCTAAAACGAGCGGCCTTACTAATCAAAGAAGTTGCGGGAGGAACAATTAGTTCAGAACTAATTGATCTTTATCCCAATCCAGTCGAGAATTTTAAAATTGAATTTTCTTTATCGAATTGCACCCGTCTCATTGGGAAGGACATAGGTAATGATACAATAAAATCAATTTTAACCTCATTGGATATTGAAATTACCGATGAATCAGAAGATAAATTATGGCTTTCAGTTCCCCCATACCGAGTAGATGTTCAACGTGAAGTTGATGTGATTGAAGAAATACTTCGAATCTATGGATATAACAACATCGAATTACCTGAGCACGTAACTTCTTCGTTGAGTTATGCCCTCGATCCCGATTTAGAAAAAGTACAAAACACGGTTTCTAATTTATTGGCGAACAACGGCTACAACGAGATAATGAATAATTCGCTAACCAAAGGCGATTGGTACGAAAACGAGAATAAGGTGGTGATGTTAAATCCGCTGAGTTCTGAATTAGATGTCATGCGACAAACGTTACTTTTTGGAGCTTTGGAAAATATCAGTAGGAACATCAATCACAAACGAGCCCATTTAAAGTTTTTTGAATTCGGCAACATCTACTTCAAAAATGAAGACAAATACAACCAACATAGGAACCTTGCTTTGTTTGTAACGGGTAACAACGAATCAGAAAACTGGAACACTGCAAAAGGCTCATCTTCTTTGTTTTCAATTAAAAAAGCTGTTGATGGTATCTTGTCGAAACTAGGTATTGATAGACCCGGAATAACTTCTGAAGAAACTACAAATTCTCAGTTTCAGTTTGGATTATCTTATTCAATCACAAATAAAACGGTTGTTGAATTTGGTTCGGTTGATTCTAAAATTCTCAAAAAATCTAGTATCGACCAAGAAGTATTTTATGCTTGTTTCGATTGGGATAACGTAGTTTCATTACTGAAGATGAACAAAGTAGTTTATAAACCACTTGCTAAATTTCCATCTGTAAGGCGTGATTTATCGTTGCTCTTAGACGAAAATATTAAGTTTAGTCAGCTTTCTGCTATCGCAAAAAAATCTGAAAGAAAACTATTGAAACAAGTTGGTTTATTTGATGTTTATCAGGGTAAAAACCTAGATTCGGGTAAGAAATCTTATGCGTTAAACTTCACATTACAAGATGAACACAAAACGCTGAGCGATAAAGAAATTGACAAAGTGATGAACAAAATACAACAAGCTTTCGAAAAAGAAGTTGGCGCTCAATTAAGATAATGACACCCATCCCTAATCTAAAACTAAGTGGTCTTGAGCCATTAGAAGTAACCGATTTATCTAACTTTATTAACGTTGGTGAACGAACCAATGTAACTGGCTCACGAAAATTCTTGCGTCTTATTAAAGAAGATAATTATGAAGAGGCATTATCGGTTGCCGTAAACCAAGTTCGAGGAGGTGCTCAAATATTGGATGTAAACATGGACGAAGGTATGCTTGATGGCAAAGAAGCAATGGTTCGTTTTCTAAACCTCATCGCTGCTGAGCCAGAAATTTGCCGAATTCCGATAATGATAGATTCTTCAAAGTGGGAGATTATCGAAGCTGGGTTGCAGTGTGCACAAGGAAAATGTATCGTAAATTCTATCAGTCTAAAGGGTGGTGAAGAAGAATTTATTCGTCAAGCCAAATTGATAAAACGATACGGTGCCGCAACCATCGTATTGGCGTTTGACGAAAACGGGCAAGCAGATAGCTACGAGCGTAGAACAGAAATTTGCAAACGTTCTTATGATACATTGGTAGATGTAGTGGGTTTCCCGCCTCAAGACATTATTTTCGATCCAAATATTTTTCCAGTTGCTACAGGAATAGACGAACACAACAACAACGCAGTCGATTTTTTTATGGCTACCGAATGGATTACAAATAATCTCCCTGGTGCCAAAATTAGCGGAGGTGTAAGTAATGTTTCATTCTCGTTTAGAGGAAACAATACTGTTCGTGAAGCAATGCATTCTGCGTTTCTATATCATGCAATCGGCAAGGGAATGACCATGGGCATAGTAAATCCAGCCATGCTAGAGGTTTACGATAATATCCCAAAAGATTTATTGGAGCGAGTTGAAGATGTGTTACTCAATCGCAGAGACGATTCAACAGATAGATTACTCGAATTTGCGGAAACCGTTAAAGGAAGCAAAAAAGTAGAAATAGTTGACGAAGAATGGCGAAAAGAATCCGTTGAAAAACGACTAGAACACGCTTTAGTTAAAGGTCTGGTTGATTTTATCGTTGAAGATACGGAAGAAGCAAGATTGCAACGCGACAGACCAATTCATGTAATTGAAGGGCCTTTAATGGCGGGAATGAATGTAGTTGGTGATTTGTTCGGTGCAGGGAAAATGTTCTTACCTCAAGTTGTAAAAAGCGCACGAGTAATGAAAAAAGCTGTGGCGCACCTGCAACCATTTATCGAAGAAGAAAAGGACGGAAAAGTGGAGTCTGCTGGTAAGATTTTAATGGCAACCGTAAAGGGCGATGTTCATGATATTGGTAAAAACATTGTTGCCGTAGTTTTAGGATGCAACAATTATGAAGTTATTGATATTGGCGTAATGGTTCCTGCCGAAAGAATTTTGGAAGTAGCCAAACAAGAAAATGTAGATGTCATTGGTCTTAGTGGATTAATTACGCCTTCGCTTGATGAGATGGAACATGTTGCTCGTGAAATGAATATAGCTGGGTTCAATATTCCACTGATGATTGGTGGGGCAACAACTTCACGAGTTCATACCGCAGTGAAAATTGAGCAACATTACGAAAAAGCACAAACTGTTCATGTGTTGGATGCGTCACGTGCAGTAACCGTTGTTGAGAGCTTACTTGGAGATAAAAAAGAAAATTACGTTAAAAATATTAAAGAGGAATACATCAAAATTAGAGAGAACCACGTTAAAAAACAGTTGGCAAAAAAGCTAGTTTCGATAGATGTTGCAAGAGCAAATCATTTCCCAATCGAGTGGAAACAAGAGGATATTACCAAGCCAAATTTCACAGGCGTGAAATCATTCAATTCTTTTCCGTTAACCGAAATTGAAAGCTATATCGATTGGACTCCATTTTTTCAAACATGGGAGTTGGCGGGTCGGTTTCCTAAAATTTTGGATGACGAAGTTGTTGGCGAACACGCGACACAATTATATGATGACGCAAAAAAATTACTAACTCAGATTATCGAAGAAGGCTGGCTAACTGCCAACGGAGTAATTGGTATTTGGCCAGCAAATGCGCTTGGTGATGACGTTGAATTATACACTGACGAGTCGCGAAATGAGGTATTAGAAGTAGTTCACACGCTTCGTCAACAGACCAAAAAAGCGAGTGGAGCATACAATATGGCGCTCTCTGATTTTGTTGCACCAAAAGAAACTGGAATTGCAGATTACTTTGGCGGATTTGCTGTAACCACAGGAATCGGAATTGATAAGCACGTTGCCCGTTTCGAAGCAGACCATGATGATTACAACTCCATTATGCTTAAAGCATTGGCCGATAGATTGGCCGAAGCCTTTGCCGAATTGATGCATGAAAAGGTAAGAAAAGAACTGTGGGGATATGGTGCCAACGAATCACTTTCCAGAGAGGAATTAATAAAAGAATCGTACAAGGGAATTCGACCCGCACCAGGTTATCCAGCTTGTCCGGACCATACCGAAAAATGGACATTATTCAACCTGCTAGATGCAGAAAAAAACACTAAAATTCAACTCACCGAAAGTTTGGCAATGACTCCGACAGCTGCCGTTAGTGGGTTCTATTTCGCACATCCACAATCAAAATATTTTGGTTTG
>JAESTK010000324.1 GCA_016763645.1 Flavobacteriales bacterium | reverse complement strand
TTCTTTTTGAGGAGTTTTGTTATTAACCGTTAGTTTAATGAAAACTTCTTCAGGTGTATTGGTTGTGATATCATGATCTAGCGCCATCTCTCGCTGGTCAAGTGGCCATGGTAAATCGAATAGTAAATAGGATAACCATTTATCATCACTTGTTTTCGAAATCAATTCTCCCTCGATTACATCAGAAATCCAATCTTCAGTTTTATCCGCATCTCTAATAATGCCTGCAATTTTAGCTATTTTCACATTTTCAAAAGTAGCATCAAGCTTAAACATTTTGGTTTCATATCCTGCTACCTGCTTTGTGTAGATAACAAACCCATTTTTTCGTTTAGCCTCTTTCCAACTTTTATCTGTTATGGATAAAGCCATACACAGCATTGAAACAATTATTATACTACCAAGCCTAACCTGCTTTATATTCATAACCTAATTTCAAACTAGAGTTGGCACAAAAGTAATCAAATTCATAATTTTGAATGTTATTTCCATGCATTTGTATTTGATAAATACTAAAGTTACAGACAACTCCAAAATGCCTTGGATTCTTACTTCAGGGTTGTAACTTCGTTTCAATAGTTTATTATTTACCATTCATTTTCTTATTTATTAAACTAAACTCTTATGAGCAAAATGGTAGTACTAGGTGCCGGTATGGTTGGTCGCGAAATAGCAGCAGATTTGGCGAAACAACATGATATAACTTCTGCCGATTATAGCACTCAAGCGCTTGAAAACGTAAAATCGATAGATTCATCCATAAATACATTTCAACTGGATGCTACAGACGTTAATCTCTTACAACAAACCATTAGCCCTCTCGATTTAATGGTCTGTGCAATATGGTCAGAATCGAATCTTTCTGATTTGAAAGGTAAATACGATTCTGTTGAATCTGAAAGTGCTGAACTTCTATCCTCTCAATCTGATGCGTCAATGAAATATGAGAATATACGTTACCAGATAAAAGAACTATCTAATACAAGGTTCACTCTTAGAAGAAATCCAAGAGAAAGATACCATTCAATAATTATATTATATAATCGAGTTACAATCTAATCAATTTGCTCTACCTCCCGCTACCAATACCTATAACGAATTTTATGTTAAATAGAGTTTTTGTCCCACAATACTACTCTCTCGCTATATACGGTTCATGATTATGGAATATTCACTATGTTTGAATAATGGATAAAGAAGAAATAAAAAGTGAATTTATATTTGAAGCTGAAATTCTACTTAGGCAACATGATTCTGATAACTCTCAGAAAACAGTTGAAACTCTTCAAGCAGAGTTAACAGACATATTACAATCGATACTCTTAAAAAATGAAATTGACACCTCTGAAATGATTGATTTAATTGCATTTATTCAACCTACTATTTTGGAATATCTAGATAAACTAACCGAGTGATCAGAATTTGACTTTAAGAAAATAGGCTAATTATCTCAACGAGCTAATGTAATTTCACCTTACACCGCCCTTTTTTCTAATGGTGTCAGTACTAAATCATTAGTTTTGCTCGTTCGAAAAAGCACCAACAATGTTACTGACAGGAGGAGTTCCTGCTAAATTTATCCCTATTAACTACTTGTTTTAAGCAGCTAACTTTTTCATTCGTGCCTTCTTTTGATCAGATGGTTCTCCAATTTTAGCAAATATCTTTAAATCGTCAAGAACACTATCAATCACATTGTTCAAGTTTTTCTTGAACATTCCTCCCAACAGTATCCCCATAAAAGTATCTCCTTGCTCCGATCAGATACTCACCTTTATTAATATTGAAAGTGCCGAGCGATGGTTGCTTAATTAAAAACACCAAGGCCCTCATCAATTAATTGAAATGCTAGATTTTTAACTCTTGTAATCTTCTACGTCAAATTCCTCACCTACTTTATCTAGGAATCTATCGATTAGATTTACAGGTAACCAAGAATAAATCAGTTTGTCGAAAGAAACGACCACAATATAATCGGCCATGTCTGTCATTTTAGCATAAACATTTGAGACAGTTACAGATATGCCATCGATATCATATTCGTTATCGATGAGCTCTTGATAGTCTTCAACAACTGAATCGGCCTCTTCCTTGGTTAGCGAAATTTGCATATTACAAAGTTAAGGTGTTTTTTTTACATACACAAACCCTGTAAATACAGGTGTTTACAGTTAAATAAAGTAGTTACGCATACTAATTTACAACTATAATGGACAGGCTATATTTTTTATTACTACCGATTTAAAGGGACTATTTGCGGAATTAATAGTCCCTCCCGCTGTCAAACTTAAATAAGTAAGAAACCTTAAAGCGCATCGAAAACGGTTAGTTTTGCACTATGATAGAAATCATTAAAGATTTTACAAGTTGGTTAATTACCCAAGGAGTAAACCAAGATGTAGCACATTATGTAAGGCTTGCAATTTTACTTGGCATTTTAACCATTCTGTTATTTGTTGTAGAATTTGTTGCACGAAAGTTTGTTGTTGGTGGAGTTAGACGAGTTTTTAAACTAACTTCTAACAAATGGGATGACATTTTAGTTGAGAAAAAGGTATTTATTCGACTAGCTCACCTCTTCCCTGCTATGGTGATTAATTGGGCTACACCATTCGTTTTTGATGATTTTCAATTTTTAATTCCTATTATTTATAAACTGGTTGAGGTTTATGTAGTTGGAGTTTTTCTGATGGTTATAATTTCGTTTTTAAATGCTTTGGAGTTTTACTTTTCCAACTCCAAAAAATTTAAGGACAAGCCCATCGAGTCCTATTTTCAGTTAGTAAAACTCATTGCGTATTTTATTGCTGGAATTTTCATTTTGTCTATTGCAATAGGCAAGTCTCCAATTTATTTGTTAAGTGCCTTTGGCGCTATGACCGCTATTGTCATGCTTATTTTTAAGGACACCATTTTAGGGTTTGTAGCTAGTATTCAAGTTGCGGCAAATGATATGCTTCGTGTTGATGATTGGTTAGAAATGCCAAAATACGGTGCAGATGGAGATGTAATTAAGATTTCGTTGACCACCGTAAAGGTCCGGAATTGGAATAAAACAATTACAACTATTCCAACCTATGCCTTAGTTTCTGAATCGTTTAAAAACTGGAGAGGAATGCAAGATACAGGGGCTCGAAGAATTAAAAGACATATGTACATTCGCCCGAAAAGCATTCGTTTTGTTGATGCGAATATGCTTGAGAAATTTGGATGCTTTCAGTTACTTGAAAATTATCTTTTAAGTAGACAAAAAGAGATAGAAGAATTTAATTCAACTAGCAATAGCAACAAGAAAGAGACTATTAATGGGCGTAATTTAACCAACATTGGAGTTTTCAGAAAGTATGTTGAATTGTATTTAAGAAACAACAAAAACGTTAATCATGACCTCACTTTAATGGTTCGCCAGTTACAATCGAATCAATATGGGCTACCCCTCGAAATTTACTGTTTTGCAAACACCACCGAGTGGATCGAATATGAAGAGATTCAGTCTGATATTATGGATCATTTATTGGCAGCTTCTGAATCTTTCGGATTAGAAATTTATGAGTTAAGCAACTCTCTTGAACAATGACTAATATTGATTAACTACTCTTTTGAAAAAACATATTAGCACAATCCTTTCCC
>JAESTK010000323.1 GCA_016763645.1 Flavobacteriales bacterium | reverse complement strand
TTTCAATTTTTTAATATAGCTAACGGTATCTTGATCAATGAAAGCAAGAGGGTCTTCATTTCCTTTTAAGGCATCTTGAATATCGACCCCAACCTGTTTTTTCGTGATCTGATTCCCCAAATTCGCAATAAATCCTCCAAAGTTATTGAGGGTTTCCTTGAACGATTCACCCTTTTGAATATCTTTTAATGATTCGAGTGTTTGGATTTCTGCGATAATACCCTTCAGAATTGAAAGCCCTAGAAATTCTTCTGAATTAAACTGTGAATATTGCCAAGTGTTAAAATAGATGGTGTGATATTTCTGAGACCTTCCACGAGAGGGAGCTAAATTGCTCTTAAGTAAATTGAGCATACTTGTCTTCCCGATTCCCCAGTCCCCTTGAATACCAATCGTTATTGGAGATTCACAGCTCATAATGAACCGTGAAAGGACTTTTGCATATTTACTAACTCCTAGCGACTCTTGTTCTTCCGTCTCAATTGGTGTGTCGGTGAATTTACTGTAACTCATCGTATCTCTCCTAAAGATTAAATATCTTATACCTTTTCATTCTATAAAGTGCTTATAGAAATTTACTAAATGGACGTAGGAGCTATCGCCTTAATACCTGATCCATTTAGTTACGTTCAGAATTGAATTTCATGATTTTTTAAACGCCAAGCAACATCGCATACAACAATTATTTATATACTTTCCAAAAGTTGTTTCTTTTTTTGGTCGAACTCTTCAGGTGTGATGATACCTTTGTCCTTTAACTCCGCTAACTTTTCAAGTTCTTCAATGGAGGAAGCACTCGATTTTATTTCTGGAGTTGGGGGTTTGGGGGCGAGAGTCTTATATGCGGGAAGCTGTAATCTCAACTTTTTCTCTAAAGTCTTAATATCAATATCTCCATCGGTAACAGAGCTGACTGAATATCCTTTAGAAAGTAAATGCTGAATATAGATCCTATTATAAAAGAACCCCATTAGAACATTTATGTAAAAGGGCATCAGTATAGGAAGAGATTCTACGAAAGAAACCCCTATGAGATATTCTATGA
Source organism: Flavobacteriales bacterium (assembly GCA_016763645.1). GTDB lineage: Bacteria > Bacteroidota > Bacteroidia > Flavobacteriales_G > NORP312 > NORP312. The sequence goes on along the minus strand of JAESTK010000323.1, from coordinate 2,562 downwards.
CGGGTAAGAGAATAGTGAAAAACTCCATCTGAGTAACGAAAATTGCTGAAACATAGATTAGCCCTATAAGAAATACAGACTTCCAATCTTCCTTTACGGAAGGGACAAAAAAGCCAAAGAGTAGAAATAACCAACTGTATCCTACGGGAGCCTGTTCTTCTTCATCAGTGTACTGGTTTTTAAATAGTAGAGTTGCGTGTGCCATGATTCTTCCTCCTTGTGCATTAGGCAAACTTACTTAAACTTTAAGTAGCTCTTTCTTTTTAGAGGCGAATTCTTCCTCTGAAATAATTTTCTTATCTCGCAGGGTAGCTAACTTTTCTAAGAGTTCGAGGTTGGATAAAGTTGAGGGTTCTGATACTCCCGCTACACTTCCAAATGAAGAGTTACCCTGAAAAAGTTTATGCTTTACTGCCTTGAGAGCATCTTCAAAAGATTGTTTAGGTTTGTCTTTACTGGATATATACTCAAGTACCTCTACTACGAACATCCCAAAGAAAACCCATCCAGCTGGAGAAGAGATTAAGAGTATCCATAAGACTAGTTCGATCCACGGAAGTATTCCGATTGAACACTTTCCCTTGACTTCAATTAAAGCCTGACTCCCTTGTAGAGTTATTTTAGCTTCTGCTTTTGTTTTAGCTCTGGAGAACCACCCCTTTATATCTCCCTTGACGGATACCCCACTTGGAGTTAATTCGGTATTTGTAAATTCATACATATTGAGTAGACTACCACGCATGGTCAAGGCTATCTGTTCCACGGTGACAGCCTTGTTGCTGATTTGAAAACTCTCGTATAATTCAAAATTTGCCATTTTTCTTTCTCCTATTTTGTAGGCTTCCCTGTCCACTTGACAGGGAAGCCTTACAAAGGGATATTAGAAATATATAGAATTATTTGACCCAATACAACCTTTTGTGAACTTTGAATAACTTTGCGTATATTTCGTCTTGTTGCGACCCTCAGCGACCAGTAACCTCGATAAAGGTCTATTTTAGGAGGTATAGGACATGGCTTGGGACGAAAAGATACTGACAGTAGCGGAAGTTTCAGAAATTCTGAGAATCGGCGAGAAGACTATACGGGACTTATTGCGAGCAGGAGAATTACCTGGGGTGAAGATAGGAAAAGCATGGAGAATCCCCGAAGATGCTTTGAAGAAATACATCCGTGGGGACTGGAAGCCTGACGAGAGGGGTGATTAAAGTAAAACCAAGATTAGTGTTTGTTGATATCTTGATGAGGTGTAAAGGATTTTAAGGCTTTAAACCATCACCTACATTGAAACCCTTCTTCAGTAATATTTCGTTAATATTTAAGTATGAAGACCGCTCTTTTATTCTGGGATTTTTGACGATGATTTTATCAGTACATTCTCTTACAAGTTTGTAGTCATATGAACTTGTGCTTGATGAATCTTTTACCAGTATCTCTAATAAATCTAGTAGTTCTGGAAAATCTTTCAATGCAATCGATTCTTCATCTACTGCTTTAAGTATAGAAATACACAAACCGTAGTATTCATCCATCGAACCTAAATATGTAATTAAATTTTGAAATCTGTTAGAGAATTCAGTTCCAGATCCAATAATTATCTTCGCAAACTCCCCAGAAATTCTTGACGAGTATCTATCCCCAGTAATTGTCCAATATCGTTCTATAAAAGGCCAAACGTATTCATCCCATGCTTCTGAACCTGTGCTTGGATGATCAAGTCTTCTACGAAGGTAATTAACGACATGAAAAAGTGCCTCAATTGGACATGTTGCTAAGATATTTTGGATTTTCTCTTCGGGAAAGGATTCTGAATAATCCAATCCAATAATGGCAATGATTTGATAGAGCTTATTCTGTGCAGTGTCTTGAAAATTATCGCCTTTATTTAGAACAGCAAATAACTCTTCGGAGAAATCCGAAATAAAGTCGGGGCTAAGTCGGCCCGAGTATAGATAGCTAATCCATATGCCTATAGATGTTTCAATTGGCTCAGCAAACAACGGTCTAAGCTGTGAGTTTACCCATACATTATCAAGATAGTGTAAGGGAACAACCTTGGATGCCATTATGCATTTCCCCATCATAGATGATTCAGAATCTTCACAGAGAATAGCGTCTAACCTTTTCTTTAAGTCCTCAGGTAGTAACCCACCCCTAGTTGGTTTATCAGGCCACAAAGAAACTATAAGCATTTCGACTATTTGGCCTAAAGGGTGATTGATGGCTTTTCCAAATGAATCATCCCCAGAATCGAAGACAGATTTCTTTACTGCGAATCTATATAGCTTATCGTAAATTTGGATTAACTTTATAGAATCACCAACATGCGAATGGTCTCTCTGGATATAGCTACAATAGGTTGAGTAATTTTCTGCTAACACAAATACAGGCACTATTATGAAAAAACTCCAAAATTTTCTGAAGTGTTTGGCGGATTTAATTAGCTAGTGCAACACTTTTGACTGAGGGGGGAGCTTATCCATATATCCACGGCGTAGCGGTTGCGTTGGCTTGTAGCCCTCGTCGCTGTGGGGATGTGGCTAAGGTTCCCCCGATCTGTTG
>JAESTK010000322.1 GCA_016763645.1 Flavobacteriales bacterium | reverse complement strand
TATGAAGAATTTAATCGAGGTCAAGATAATGACTATAGGAAGTCTTATGCTGCGATGAATGAAATTATGTTTACGAAGCACCAGTACGGAACTCAAACAACAATCGGTGAAGGTGAACACTTAAAAAACCCATCGATGGTTAAAATTCATGAGTATTTTAAAACCTATTACGTACCAAACAATATGGCAATTTGCTTAGCTGGAGATTTTGATCCCGATGCAACACTTGCCATGATTAAAAAATACTTTGGCGGAATGAAAAACCAACCGGTTACTCAACCTACACATCCTAAAGAAGAGCCAATTACCGAACCGAGAGAAACAACAGTTTATGGACCTATGCAAGAATGGGTGTCGTTAGGCTATAGATTAGGGGGTTATCATTCAGATGACGTTGTTTTAGCTGAAGTAATGGCAAGCGTTCTCTATAACGGTGTGGCTGGTCTTATCGATTTAAACCTAGTTCAAAAACAAGAAGTGTTAAGTGCTGGAGGATATGCAAATGTAATGAGAGATTACACCTCGTTTTCACTTAGAGGCAACCCCAAAGGAGGTCAAACATTAGAAGAAGTTAGAGATTTACTTCTAGCTCAAATTGAATTAGTTAAAAAAGGGGAGTTCTCTGATGAGCTAATTCCTGCTGTATATAAAAACATAAAAGTGGAACAATTAAACCAATTTGAATCCAACTGGTTAAGAGGATATGTAATGAGCGATGCTTTTATCATGGGAGCTAATTGGGAAGAGTACGTTACCAGAGTAGACAAAATGGGCGATATAACAAAAGAAGAACTAGTTGCTTGGGCAAACAAAAAGTTCAAGAACAACTATTGTGTGGTTTACAAAAAAACAGGAGAAGATACGGCTACATTTAAAGTCGACAAACCTCAAATTACCCCTGTTGATATAAACAGAGAAGTAAAATCTGGTTTTTATACCGAAGTAGATAAAATGGAATCGATTCGTTTAAAACCAGACTTTGTAGATTACAAATCTGCGCTTCAAACCAAAGAATTAATGGCTGGTGTTCCTTTCTATTATGTAGAAAATAAAACCAACGATTTGTTTACACTTTTTGTGGAATTAAACGAAGATTTAAAAACAAATCCAAAAACCAAAATGGCATTAAACTATCTTTCTTACTTAGGAACAGATAAGTACTCTAACGAAGAAATTAGAAAGCAGCTCTACAACTTAGGTGTTGAATTCGATACCGAAGCATCATCTTGGAAAGTGTATCTCTACCTCTCAGGGTTAGAAGAATCTTTTGATGAAGCACAACAATTAATGGAACATGTTATTAAAAATGTTCAACCAGATTCTATGGCACTTGTCAACCTTATTGCCGATGAAATAAAGTCTCGCGAAGACAGTAAGAAAAGCAAATGGGGAATTATGAACGGAATCAACAATTTCGCAAAGTACGGTGCAACTAACAAATTCAACGATCAACTTTCGATGGAGGAACTACAAGCTACAACTGCTGATGAATTAGTTGAAATTATCCGTTCGTTAACCAACTACAAACACAACGTATTCTATTACGGGAAATCGAATATCGATGATGTTTATACCAAAATAAAAGCAAATCACGTATTACCAGAAGTACTATCTGTTGTCGAAAACCCAGCTAAATATGATGAGCTTAATATTGATAATAGTATCGTTTATTTTGTTAACTACGATATGGTTCAAACCGAAATGACCTTTATTTCTAAAGGAGCTACATACACTCCAGAAGATGCCGTTTATCATCAAATGTTTAACACCTTTTTTGGAAGCGGACTGTCTTCAATAATTTTCCAAGAAATTAGAGAATCAAAAGCTTTAGCTTATTCCGCAAGAGCTAGATATACCACACCAAGCAAAGCAGATGAATCACATTATATTTCTGCATATATTGGTACGCAAAACAACAAATTAGGCTCTGCAATTGGTGCTATGATGGAACTATTAAATGCAATTCCAGAAGGTACTGATGGTATGTTCGAAGAATCAAGAATTTCTTCAATGAAAAAAATTGAATCTGAAAGAATCATTAAAGATCGATTATACTGGGACTATAGAACGCTGGAAGATAGAGGTATAGATTATGATATCCGTGAAGAAGTATATGAGAAACTCAAAACCATGACTATGGAAGAAATGAAAACCTTTTTCAATGAAAACATCGCAGGAAGTACCTATGTATATTGCGTTATTGGAAAAAAATCTGAAATGGATATGGAAACATTAAACAAATTAGGAACTGTAAAAGAGTTGACCTTAGAAGAAGTATTTGGATATTAAAATTAGTTGAAAGTTTATCAAGTTTAACAGTTCGTAAAGATGACTTCTTTTCATCAGAGCTGCTTTTTAACTTTCAACTTTTCAACTTTCAAACTAAAATAGATGGCAAAAATAATTTACACATTAACGGACGAAGCTCCGGCTTTAGCAACTGCTTCATTTTTACCAATTGTACAGGCGTTCGCAAAGCAAGCTGAAATTGAAATTGAAACTAGGGATATTTCTCTTGCAGGACGAGTACTAGCAACTTTTCCAGATTACTTAAACGACAATCAAAAAGTTGCTGACGCTCTAGCAGAACTTGGGACACTGGCAAAAACGCCTGAAGCAAACATCATCAAATTACCCAATGTAAGCGCATCAGTCCCTCAGTTAATTGCTGTCATCAAAGAATTACAATCACACGGATATGCGATTCCTCATTATTCCGATTCGCCTAAAACCGATGAAGAAATGGCCATTCAAGCACGTTACAATAAAATTAAAGGAAGTGCTGTAAACCCAGTTTTAAGAGAAGGAAACTCTGATCGTAGAGCACCAAAGGCCGTTAAAAACTACGCTAAAAAGCATCCACATCCTATGGGTGCATGGAGCGCAGATTCTAAATCACACGTTTCTACCATGAATGGAGGAGATTTTCGTGCGAACGAAAAATCGATAACAATCTCGAAAGCCACAACAGCAACCATTGAGTTTATAGATCAAAACGGAAACAAAACTATTTTAAAAGAAGATTTACCGCTTTTAGCAAATGAAATTTTAGATGGAACTTATATGAGCAAAAAAGCGTTAATCGCGTTTTTAGATGCTCAAATAACAGACGCAAAAGCTCAAGACATATTGTTTTCGTTGCATTTAAAAGCAACCATGATGAAAGTCTCAGATCCAATCATTTTTGGTCATGGTGTACGTTCATTTTTTAGTGCTGTTTTTGAAAAACACAACGTAACTTTTGATGAATTGGGTGTTGATCTAAATAATGGTTTTGGAGATTTATTGAATAAAATTCAATCTTTACCTACCGATAAAAAATCAGAAATAGAAGCTGATATAGAAGCTTGCTATGCTAGCTCTCCAGCTATCGCAATGGTAAATTCCGACAAAGGAATCACCAACCTTCATGTACCAAGTGATATAATTATCGATGCATCCATGCCCGCTATGATTCGTACTTCGGGTCAAATGTGGAACAAAGATGGAAACGCACAAGATACCAAAGCCGTAATTCCAGATAGCAGCTATGCATCAATTTACCAATCAACTATCGATTTCTGTAAAGAAAATGGAGCATTAGACCCCACAACAATGGGCACTGTTCCTAATGTTGGCTTGATGGCCCAAAAAGCTGAAGAATACGGTTCTCATGACAAAACATTTGAAATGTCATCTGCTGGAACAGTGAGAATTATTGATACAAACGGAACATTATTAATAGAACACGAAGTAGAAGAAGGCGATATTTGGCGTGCTTGTCAAACCAAAGATGCACCTATTCAAGATTGGGTAAAATTAGCGGTTAATAGAGCTAGAGCAACTGGTTCTCCTACATTTTTTTGGTTAGACGAAACAAGAGCTCACGATAGAGAAATAATTAAAAAGGTAAATAATTACTTACCGAATCACGATACATCTGGTTTGGATATTCAAATAATGTCCCCCGAAGCAGCTACTAAACTCTCTCTCAAAAGAATCGTAAAAGGATTAGAAACAATCTCTGTTACAGGCAATGTACTTCGAGATTTTTTAACCGACCTCTTCCCTATTTTAGAAGTAGGAACCAGCGCAAAAATGTTGTCAATCGTTCCTTTAATGAATGGTGGCGGATTATTCGAAACAGGCGCTGGCGGTTCAGCACCTAAACATGTTCAACAATTTAACGAAGAAAACCACTTGCGTTGGGATTCTCTTGGAGAGTTCATAGCACTTGGTGCTTCTTTGGATCATTTGGGAGAAAACTTCAATAATCCAAAAGCGAAAATTTTAAGTGAAACGTTAAATGATGCCACAAGCAAATTTTTAGACAAAAATAAATCTCCTTCTCGTAAAGTAAATGAATTAGACAATCGAGGGAGTCATTTCTACTTGGCAATGTATTGGGCACAAGAATTGGCAAATCAATCGAAGGATACGAGCCTACAAAGCATTTTTTCTGAATTAGCTGTGGACTTAAAGAATAACGAAACCACCATCGTTGAACAGCTAATTGCAATACAAGGAAAAACTATGGATATTGGTGGGTATTACGATCCCAATGATGAATTGAAAGCTAAAGCAATGCGACCAAGCGCTACGTTTAATGGCTTGATTGATTCTTTGTAGTCATTCTAAACTGTTTCACAACCTGTATCATATACTTACATCCCAAAATTTGACAACATGAAAAAACTATTCGGAATAATTTCACTTTTATCTCTTGTACTTACGCTTAGCGCACAGAATCTAACTCCAGAAATGCTTGCCGAAATCAACAAGATTAGCGCGATTGGAATTACCACAGACGGACAGTCCGTAATCTATAAAGTTCGCCAATACAGTATTGAGCAAAATGAAGGTATATCCCAATTCTATATCATTCCGATAACCGGTGGTGAAGCAAAAAAAATTGTAGAAGTAGGAGATTTAGTAGCCGACAAAAATATTTCTACTAACGGAAAATCTGAACTTATCACAAAACAGGTAAAAATAGAAAAGGTGTTTGGTACGGACTATTACCCCGAACTAAAGCAGTCGCACATGATGATCTATGATGATTTGAATTACAGACATTGGGACTCGTGGGAAGATGGACTGTACAGCCACATAATTATTAAAACTGGTGATAAAGAAATTGACTTAATGGGTAACGACCCATACGACTGTCCACAACAACCTTTCGGTGGCGATGAAGATTACATCTGGGGACCAGAAGGAAAAACGATTCTTTACGTAACCAAAAAGCTTAAAGGAAGAGATTACGCTGTAAGTACCAACACCGATATTTTTGAGTACAATCTAGCGACCAAAGAAACCAAAAATCTTACCGCAGGTATGATGGGTTACGATGTTGCTCCAACATATTCTTCTACTGGCACCTTGGCTTGGTTAAGCATGAAACGAGATGGTTACGAATCTGACAAAAACGATATTATCGTTTTAAAGAGAACCGAAAAAATCAACCTCACCAAAGATTGGGATGGCACTGTTTCGGGTTTCATTTGGAGTAAATATGCAACAACAATTTACTTTACAGTTTCCGTAGATGGTACGAAACAGGTTTTTAAGGTAAACGTTGATAATGAAACGCCAGTGGTTACTCAAATAACTCGTGGGCAATTCGATATTAGAAGCATTGTTGGGCAATCGGGAAAGACGTTGGTAGTTAACAGAACTGACATGAATCACGCAAACGAACTATATACTGTAGACTTAAGAAACGGTGAGGTAAAACAACTTACCCATGTTAATGATGAGTTTTATAGTAAAATTAATGGTAGTACGGTTGAAAAGCGAATCATAAAAACTACTGACGGAAAAGATATGTTAGTTTGGGTAATTTACCCTCCAAATTTCGATGCTACCAAAAAATATCCTACGCTGTTATATTGTCAAGGAGGTCCGCAATCTGCGTTATCTCAATTTTATTCTTCTCGTTGGAATTTCCAATTAATGGCCGCTAACGGCTACATTATTGTTGCTCCAAACCGTAGAGGAATGCCTGGGTATGGTGTTGAATGGAACGAAGCCATTAGTGGAGATTATGGCGGAATGCCAATGCAAGATTATCTATCTGCGATTGATGAAGTTGCCAAAGAGTCTTTCGTTGACAACGATAGAATTGGATGCATTGGCGCTAGTTTTGGTGGTTATTCTGTGTTTCAATTGGCAGGCACACATGAGAAAAGATTTAAAACTTTTATTTCTCATGACGGAATTTTCAACTGGAGAAGCATGTATGGCACAACCGAAGAAATGTTTTTTGTGAACTACGACTTAGGTGGCAACTATTGGGATTTAAACGAAGTATCAAAAAAATCGTATGGCGAATTTAATCCGATTAATTTTGTAGATAAATGGGACACCCCCATTCTTATTATTCAAGGTGGTTTAGACTACCGAGTACCAATAGGACAAGGATTAGAAGCTTTTAATGCAGCGCAGTTAAAAGGAATTAAAAGTAGATTGTTGTACTTTCCAAACGAAAACCATTGGGTTTTACAATCTCAAAATAGCCTTATTTGGCAACGTGAAT
>JAESTK010000150.1 GCA_016763645.1 Flavobacteriales bacterium | reverse complement strand
GAAACGGAGCCACAGGCACAATACAAAACGCAACAGGTAACGATTTTCCTTCTTCTAGAGCGGTAATTGGTAATGCAACAGTTTCTGCCATGAGTAATGTTACTGGAATTTGGAATGGCGCGATAAATCCAATTAATACCAGCGCAGGTTTGTCAATTGATAAAGGAAACTTTGCAACATCGGTTATCGATAGCACAGATTATTCTGTTTTCGGTGATGATAACGGTAATGGAACAAGTACAAGTGATTTACCATCAGATGCGCCATCGAATGCCGAGAGAACGGACCGACAATGGTATTTTTCTACAGTTGGGACTCCAAGATTTGATGTGTATGCAAATTTGGATGACGCTGCAGGTAGTGGAACTGCACTTTCCAGTTCTGAACCCGCTGCAAATTATGCGTTGCTCAAAAGAGCTGGTTTAACTGGCGATTTTATCGCAGTGTCATCGGCAAGTACGGTTACAGCTGGCGTGGTAATCTTTGATGATGTTGTGCTCACTGATGGGTATTATGCAGTTGCCGTTGGCGATGGAGCATGGAATACTACGGGTATTGCAACAAGCGGAGTTAAAGATAAATTATTTACGATCTATCCAAACCCTAATAATGGTGATTTTACTGTTGAAGTTAACGACACCGAAAATGCGCAGTTGAAAATTACAAATGCACTTGGGCAATTAGTGTATACTGAAAAAATTACTCAAGGAAATTCAAGAATATCCATGAGTAATTTGGCAAAAGGGACGTACACTATTAGTGTTGAAAAAGGAGGTAAACAGTCGTTTGAGAAACTTATTGTACTATAAACTCTAAAAAATAAGATTAAACAAGAGCGTTTCGATTGTTGGAGTGCTCTTTTTTATTTTGCAATACATTTTATGACCATAAAGCGTAGCTGGACACCAATTTTTATAGCAACCGTATTTCTATTCGGGTGTGCTGAAAAAAAGGAAAAGGTAGGACTAAACTATAGTACTCATATTTTCTACTACAACTGGTATGGTACCCCCGTAATTGATGCTGAATATCGCCATTGGGCGCATGATGTTTTACCACATTGGTCTGATACCTCTTGGGATAATATGGAAGGCTTTCATGGGGCAAATGATATCGGTGCAAATTTTTATCCTAAACTAGGATGTTATAGTTGCAATGATACCGCTACAATTCGGCAGCATATGGCCTGGATCGCTGAAGCGGGGGTTGGTGTAATTACCTTAAGTTGGTGGGGTAGAGGTTCATTTGAGGACAAAAATGTTCGATTAATGCTAGATGAGGCTGATAAAAAAGATATTAAAATCAACTTTCATATTGAACCGTTTAGGGGGCGATCTGCTCGTTTGACAAAATTGGCAATAGAATATATTGATCAAAGATACGGAGCACATCCTGCTTTTCATCACATGGATGGCAAAGGTGTTTTTTACATCTACGATTCATATTTAATTAAGAGTGAGGATTGGATGAAAGTTTTACCGATCAAAAACGTGATATCCATTGGCCTTTGGGTTGAAGAATCTCATGGAGACTCAATCCTTGCTGCTGGCTTTGATGGAGCATATACCTATTTTGCAAGCGATGGTTTTACGTATGGCTCAGCAAAAGAAAATTGGGGTAAAATGAGTAATTGGGCAGAAGAAAATAACAAGCTGTTTGTACCATGTGTTGGACCTGGTTATATTGATACAAGAATAAGACCTTGGAATGATGCTAACACAAAGCCTAGAGAAAAAGGAGCTTATTATGATGCAATGTTCTCTGCTGCAATTGAATCAAAAGCGAAAATAATTGGAATTACCTCGTTTAACGAATGGCATGAAGGAACTCAGATCGAGCCTTCGATTGCGTTTCAATTTTTCGATTATAAATATTCTGATTTCGAGGAAGAAGGAGAGCAATATTATTTGAGTCGAACTAACTATTGGACTACTCGTTTTCAAGAAAAAGTTGCTGAACACTAGAATAAGCAGCCTTCTTCTCCCCGTAATAATCAATAACACTCCAAGACGGCCCTGGCCAGCAGTCGTTCAATTGCCAGAACAAAGTGCCCATACAATGTCCATTAGAGTTTAAATGATTGTAAATGGCAATTTCTAACGCTGTAGCTTGAGTTTTTAGAGTGTTTTCTATGAGCGTCCAAAATTCAGTTGGCTGACAATTAGGCCGGCCCATTTTAGATAACATTTCATCGTTTCCAACATAGCTTTTTTGTCGATTGGCCATAACATCAGATTCCCACTTCCAATCACTCGAATCCGTATACGATAGAATTGTTTTTTTACAAGGAAAAGATTGAAATCCATATTCAACCATAAATCGCCCAACATTATCGGCATAACTTCCTAATTCTTCTCTTCCATGCCAAACACCCCAATAATGCATACTGCCATGATTGAAATTTTCGGGTGTTCCCCAATTACTTTGTGGCGAAGTTGAAACGTAGCTCATTCCATTTTTACTAACTACATTTCGTAAAATAGTATCGAAAATGTTGAGGTAGTTATTCCAAATTTTGGCAGAATCGGTAGGAGAGTAGTTGTATTGTTTTTGCCATCCCCAATTGTGCCAAGCAACATTCATTTCGTTGTTACCACACCAAAGTGCAATACATGGATGGTTTTGCAGGCGAGCCACGTTCTGCTCTGCTTCTACTTTGATATTTTCGAGAAAATCGGCATCGCTGGGGTACATGCTTCCTGCAAACATAAAGTCTTGCCATACCAGTAATCCGAGAGAATCACACAGGTCATAAAAAATATCGTTTTCATAGATACCACCTCCCCAAACGCGTAGCATATTCATGCCGGCATCTTTAGCGGCAATCAGTAGTTCTTTGTATTGTTTATTCGTTACTCTTGGTAAAAACATATCCTGTGGAATGTAGTTGGCACCTTTCATAAAAGTAGGCTCACCATTTACCTTGAAATAAAAGGAAGTTCCAATAGAATCAGGCTCATTTATAAGTTCGATAGAGCGTAAACCAAACTGAACTACTGTTGAATCAAGCACCGTTTCACCAAAGACAATAGAAATAGGAGTGGAGTAAATTTTCTGCAGTCCACTGGCAGATGGCCACCATAATTCAGGATTAAATATTGTATCAATACAAATCCGATCTACATCGTCAAGTAGATACTTTTTGTCTCCAATTCGAAAATGCATTTGCTTTGCTAATTCATCCCCCGCAGAATAATCGATGTGGTATTCAACTATGGCGTAATCTTCGTTTATTTCTTTTGTGACAACCTTAACTCCATCAAGAATGGCTGCATCGAACAGTTTTAGGCTCACCGGTCGCCAAATTCCACAGGTCACAAAACGAGGCCCCCAATCCCAGCCAAAATGGTAAGCAGCTTTTCGAGTAAACGGACTAATCTTAGTATCTACAGTCTCGCATCCTGCGGGAAGTTGATATCCAAGGCTGTCAAATAGTGGTTTATTTACTTTGATTGGGGATAGAAACAGAACGGTTAATTTATTATCGCCAAGTTTTAAAAGTGAGCTAAGTTCTACCGTCCAAGAGCGGAACATATTGTTGGTTTCGAGAATTAAACGGTCGTTGAGGGACACTTGTGCGTAGGTGTCTAATCCATCAAAATTAATTTCAACGTGTTCTCTGTCGAGTAGTTTTTTATCAGCAATTATTGTAGTGCGATACTCCCAGTCTTCGTTTTCAATCCATTGCAAATCGAGTTCATTGTTCCTCCAATATGGATCTTCAATAAATTCGTTAGCCAGCAAATCTGTATGAACAACTCCGGGAATTGTTGCCGAATGCCAAGTTGAGTCTCCTACTTTTCTAAACTCCCAATTGTCGTTTAAGTTTATTGTAGCAACAGGTTTTAGGACTTCCGTTTCAGTACAATTTGTGAAGAGTGTGAATAAAAGTATTGATGGAATAAACCTTTTCACTATAGTTGATTCTTGATGGAATTGAATTTTTTTGTATCGAAAACAACCTCCTCTCCAAAACCAAACCCGTTCACATTAGTGATTGATTTCCTTGCTGTGAAGTGGATTGATGTTGCTCCTATTTTAACAAACTCGGTAGCGTTTTTTGCATTGATTCCGCTTCCGGGCATAATTTCAATTTTGCTATCATTCTGTTCAATTAATGAGCGAATTAAATCGACTCCTTCAATGGCAGTAGGTCGTTTTCCTGATGTAAGTATTCTGTCGACACCCAATTTAGAAAGTTGATTTACAGATTCAATTGGGTTTTCGCAAACATCAATTGCCCTATGGAAAGTAGTTGTTAAACCATATTTTTTTGCGAGTGCTACGAAATCTGCAGTTCGCTTTAGATCGACCTCTTTGTTTTTTAAAAAGCCAAAAACAACTCCTTGCACCCCAATTTTTGCCATTGAAACGAGTTCTGCTTTCATGGCTTCAAATTCTTGATCGGAGTAAGTAAATCCACCTTCTCTTGGGCGAATCATCACATGTACTTCGCACGACTTTTCAATACCTTTTACTATTTGCGTTGTAGTTCCATAACCTGGAGTTAATCCACCGATGCTTAACGCAGAGCATAATTCAATTCTGGTTGCACCTGCTTTTCCTGCTTCAATCGATTCGTGATAAGTGCCTGTGCAAACCTCAATTTTTACCATTACTTTGAGTCGAGTTGAACTAGTTTTTCCATTGCCGTTATTACCATCAGTTCCGTTTCCATAGCTGGTTTTTTAGCATTTTCAAAGGAGAGCTTCACTTGCTCCATTTTTTCGGTAGGAATTGAGGAATTAGCTGAGGTTAAAAATGCCAGACAAATTTTGGCGCATTCGCTTAGTGATTTGGAAAGGGGCAGGGCATCTCGTAAAATCGGAGAATTGTTTGCAAGCGCGATAAACTGCGTATGATTATTCGACCATTCCGTAAGTTGAACAACGAGCTCGTTTTTAATTTCTTCAGAGCTATTTACAATATAAGAATCGACTAAGAAATTAAAATCTCTTCCAGTTTTAGGATCGGGAATGGCGATATCAGCCAAGCGTGTGAAAGCCATGTCAGAGGAATAAATAACACCCTGGTGGTGCCGAGCATAAACTTTGAGTGGTTCGCAAACGTCAACCAAAATATTTAGGGTTGAAACCTCTGAGTCTCCAACTAGCCTGCGCATCATCATTGCTTGATTTTTAATGTGTTGCAGTCCCAATTCTTCTAGTTTAAAACTGTTTATTTCTAGTCTGCGGTACATATCGTTTACGTCAACAATGTTTTGTGGAGACCAAAACCGCTCAGCGATTGCGCAAGTTCGTGGCCAAATACGCGAATCAATAGTTTCTTCGGTAACTAGCTCAGCCCACATTGTAGCTTCTCCTCCTAATACGTTTTTTTGCTCCTCGGCAGTAAGTTCTGTATCTGCCGAAAGCGGATCGTTTAAGTAATGGGCTGAAGCAGGTTTGCACAAGTCGATGTAGTATCCACTTGACAACATCACCTTATATCCATTTTTGGCAGCGGATTCTAATGCCGCTTTTCCTCTCCAAGACTGAATTACAATGTTGTTCGGTAATTCAGGTTGTAATATTTCATCCCAACCTATCATGATTTTGCCGTGTTTAGTTAAGATTTTAGCCAGCCGCTGGTTGAAATAATTTTGCAACGCGTGATTGTCTTTTAGGTTGTTTACTTTCATGAAAGCTTGAATTTCCGGATTGTTGTCCCAGTCTTTTCCGTTGTTTTCATCGCCACCAATATGAAAATATTGGTCAGGAAATAATGAAGCCATTTCTCCTATAAATTTATCGAGAAATACATAAGTAGATTCTTTGGTCGGGTCAATACTTGGGTTCATTACGCCATATTTTTTTTCAATTTCATAAGGTCCAGGTTGGCTGGCTAATTCTGGATAGCCAACAAGCCAGCTAGTTGCGTGCCCAGGAATATCAAATTCTGGTATTACTCTAATTCCGCGAGCATTTGCGTAAGCGATTATGGACTTCATTTCGTCTTGCGTAAAGTAGTTGCCGTTCGATCCCATTTCATGGAGTTTCGGATAAACCTTGCTTTCTATTCGGAAGCCTTGGTCTTCACTGAGGTGGAGGTGAAGCACATTCATTTTCATGGCAGCCATTGCATCAATATTTCGCTTTATCGTTTCTTCTGAAAAGAAGTGCCTACAAACATCAATTAACAATCCTCGCCATAGAAATCTTGGATTGTCGTTTATCGTTACCCCTGGAAAATAATACCCCTCTTGGTTAACGCTTAATAGTTGCAAAAGTGTTTCAAGTCCGCGAGTTGCACCGATGTCGGTTTGGGCGTCTATTTTTATTTCTTCTGCGGAAACTACCAAAGAGTACGATTCGGAAACTCCAAGTTCCATTTTTGCAACTTCTTTGTAATTGACTATTACAGTAGCATTTTCATCTTCGTTGACTTCCTTGCTGCAAATTGTTCCTGTTCTTCCGTCAAGGCGAAATAGAATATTTTTAAGGTATGGTTCAACCCTGGAGTTCCCGAGTTGAGAACTCTGAACCGAGAAGTTAGGTTCAAGTCTGAACTTGGCTTCAGTTTCAATTACTTGGTTGGGGTATGGCATTAAGGTGTTTACCTGAGCAGAGCAAAACGAGCATAAACAGACGAAACAGACGAAAATTATCTCATGAGACAAGTTTAAACAAAGGAACTAAATTTACTCAGCTGGTCGCTATTTATACTGTGGAAGAAAGTCAAAATATCCCCGTATTTCTGCACGAGATTGTTTAACTACAGTTGTAGGTACTATTTAATACAACACTATCACCTAAACAAATATGTATGGTGTCTACGATCAGCCCAGCCCCGTCCGAGACGGCTCGGAAAAGACCCTATTGTAGCCCCACGCAAACTACTATTATTGTTCCTACATCAACTAGATCTACCTGAAAAGCACGTATTACGTAGCAATACTTCAAATATACTACTCAAGCAAATGTAAGTAAATACAACTAAATGTAACATTGGTTAACTAAATGTTAACTAAGTTAGTTAACATTGTTATATTTGGATAAATGGCAACTATCCGATATTTGATTCAAAGTGCAAGTGAGCAATCGAGCATTTACCTACAATACTCATTAGGTAGAGGAAGAGTAATTAAAAGAAGAACTGGATTCACAATTGACGCTAAGAAATGGAGTTCTGTTAAAGGGCTTCCGATACTAAAAGATGAAGTATTAAAGTCGCTTAAAATTGATCTTGATACGTTAAAGACAAAACTTGAAATAGCGCACAATCTAGCCATAAAACAAGGTCAAGACATTGACGGTATTTGGCTTCAAAAACAAATTGATCTAGCGCATAATAAAGTGCCTAAAGTTAAACTTGATTAGTTACAAATTATATTGCTCATATCATTACAAATGCAGCAACGCGAAAGAACCAAAAGGGAGGTTATGGCCTGTCATCCAATCGAATTAAAGTGTACAGAACATTCCAATCAATCGTCCAGACTTACGAAAATGAATTGGGCCATGCAATTTACATACGAGACATAGACCCTGAGTTCATAAAGTCCTTTACCGATTGGTTGATGAAATCAAGCTATGCACTAAGCACTATTGGAAAATTCATAGCAAATTTCAAAACTGTTTGCAACGATGCTAGTTTAAATGGATTGAAAACATCTTCCCAACTTAAACTCATCAAGGTAATCAACGAACGTAAGGATAACGAACAAATAATTTGCTTGAGTTTTGAAGAACTAGACAAGATTGAAAAGTTAAAACTAAAGAAGAAGTATCTTCTTAATGCTAGAGATTGGCTAATTTTAGGCTGCTATGTCGGGCAACGAGGTGGTGATCTACTTAGCCTTGCCAAAAACAACATTAAGCAGTTAAAAGATCTTAAAATCCTCGAACTAGAGCAACAGAAAACTGGAAAACAGGTTGTTGTTCCGTTATATTCCAAAGCATTGGAAATTACTGAACGCGGGTTCCCGTATTCTATACCGCTCCAAAAGTTCAATAACCATATTAAGGAATTGTGCAAAATAGCCGGAATTGATACTCCAACTAAAGGGAAAATTATGGATGCTAAGACTAACAGGAAGAAACCTGGCGTCTATCCAAAGCATCAATTGGTAAGCTCTCATATATGCAGGAGATCTTTTGCTACCAATTTCTATGGTCAAATCCCGACACCAATTCTTATGAGTATTACGGGTCATGCAACCGAGGATATGTTTCTACAGTACATTGGTAAGACTAGATACGACAATGCCTACCAGATGGTTGAATATTTTAATAAGCTCAATGTGTAAATCAAAAAAAAGTAAAGCAGAAGATCTTTTTAAAAGAACAGATCCGAACAATCCGGATTTGGATGAAGATATTTACGTTTCCCCGGCCATGTCTTTGAGCGAACAAAAAGAAGATCCTGTATTTACAGCAATTGGCTATTTCTCACAGTTTGCATCGAAAGGAGTTAAAATTCATCTCTTAGAGAAGATAAATTATCCAGGATTTGGTTTTGGTGAGAATACTAAATCCAATTCAAACGTAGGGATCAAGGATTTAGAAAAGTTTTATGATCTACTCGCAATTGATTCTGCATATGATGGAGACATATTGACTGCTATACTTCTTGATTTTGCCGAAACAAATTTCAACACAATTAAAAATGAATACCCTGTTATCACTGAATGGATAATATATTTAAAGCACGGAGTTAATCAAAAAAAACAGCAACTTGAAGAAAAAAAGTGGCATTCTAAGATCTTTACGGAAATAAAGGGCTATAAACTTTGGGTGCTTTTAGAGCGAACAATTGATCGCGAGGCTAAAACCCTAGCGTATACCAGTTTCTATTTTAGAAAACTACATGATGAGGGTTTCATACATGAGCATATTAGTGAAAGAAATTTTAATGTTTTTATCTCTGAATTTTACGATATTAATGTTGGAAAACTAAAAACTCTAGTTCACTGCACCTCTAAAGCCAAGTTAGAACTATATAACTCGAAAAAAAAAACAACTCACGTAAACCCGCCCCACTGGGTACAGTTTCATTTCCAATTAACTGAGAGAGGATAACAATCTTTGACACACAAAACAATGTGTCATGAAAGAAATTCAGCTTTTATCATTTAATGTTCCAGAATTCGAACAGCTCATCACCCAAATTCTTCGCGCTGAACTTAACAAACATTCTATTCCAACAGAAAAAGAGCGTAACGATGAATATCTTACCAGAAAACAAGTGGCAAAAGCACTACATGTAAGTATAGATAACGTTATGCTAACTCCTTTCAAATTTCAAACAGTAAATCCTACTTTTTATGACACTATCCCGTAAAGTGTGTAAACTGGTTAATTAAAATTTCACTCTGTTTTCAAATATAGTTAAAAATTGATTCAAGATTATGCCCCAATTTCTCACGGGCATATTCCATTTTTTTGTTGCTTCTCT